>JADFNA010000427.1 GCA_022563625.1 Candidatus Zixiibacteriota bacterium | reverse complement strand
TCACTACCAGCATGATGATGATCGACGTTGTGCGCGCCTGCCCGATAGCGATGTTGATCGGTTCCAGGTCAAATCCGACCACGGCCCTGCCCAGCCGCCTCCAGTGGCCTTTGTCGGTGGCGCTTCGGCCGGTAGATAGGGAACCGAGCTGTTCGCGGTCCAGGTCGCTTTCCCACATAACAATAGGCGCAGAGAAATGAAGCGCATCACCCGAGCTGCCCGACGAGCGCCAGATGGATGTACTCAATGAGTCAGCGGGATCCATGGGAACGAACCTGGCATTCTCGGCCAGTCTTGCCAGCGAGACATCTCCGTATTCATGCAGCGTCCGGGACCCGTTGTCATAGATACGCACATACTTTACCAGCGAATCACGGCTGATTCCTTCAACCAGTTTCTTCAATTCATCCTTTTCGTTAATCAAAGTTGCGAATTCGGCATTGTAAGCGAGGTTTTCCACCAATTGTCTGCCGCGTGTTGTCAGTTCGTCACGGTAGACTGATTCAACCTTGCCTGTCAGATAGAACCCTACGGACAGCGCGCTGCCGATGATCACCGTCGAAACCAGCAGAATAAATTGACCTTTGAGGCCAAGGATATCTTTGAGATCACGCAGGCTCATTTGTACACCTTCTTGGCCACAGCTTCAAACTCTTCAGGTATGTCGATTGACACCTGACGGGCAGTGTTCTCATTGTAGTACAGCCAGATGACCCCCGGCCGGGTGACCGGCAGCGTCGACGGAGACTCGCCCCGCAAAATACGTTCGGACAGCCTGCCGACCTGGCGGCCGATATCTTTGTAATCAAAATCCAGGGCGAACAATGCGCCCGAAGCTACGACAGTTGACGAGAAGCCCATAAACGGCACACGCTCTCTGAGCGTGCGTGTCAGAATCATGCGCGTGTTGGTTTGTGAAAATACTGTCGGATCAGAGAGCGACCAGAGACCATCAATCTGTCCCAGCAGCGTATCGAGGGCCGAATACACCGCCCGTTCAATTCCGCCGGTGACGCCTTTTTTCACGGGTATGGCAAACAGTTCAATCCCTGCCGACGCAGCTGCCTGTTGGGCCTGCTTCACCAGATCATTCATTTCCGCCGAATGTATGACTCCCAGCCGGCGCAGGCCAGGATGAACAAGTTTGAAATACTTAAATTGTATTTCAGGTGGAATATCCAGCGAGGCGCCGGTGACATTGGAGCCTGGTCGCAGGCGCGATCTGACAAAGCCGCTTATTTCAGGCTGGAACACTGCGCCGAATACAATTGGGATGTCAGTGATTGCTGCGCTGATCGTTCTTGTCAGGTTGCTGCCAATCGTGACGATTAGCTGCGGTTGAAGTGAACGGATTGAATCCGTCAATTGTGTATCATGCAGATGAATTTCGCTGGTGGTGAAAATTGAGAGTTCTGGCTTAATACCCTGCCGCGACAAATAAATTTTGAATCCCTTTATCAGGCGTTCAGATGATTCATTCGAACTCTGCCTGACAATGACAACCTGTTTTTCTTTGGTGTGAGTGGAGAGTGGAGTTATGAACAGAGCGAAAACGGCATAGAACAGCGCCAGCGCTATGCCCCGGGGGACGGCACATAGCGCTCGATTATGTTCGCGCTGTTTCTGCAGGGATCTCATCAATAGCTCTGATCTACGGCAAATGCCACCCCCAAGATTTACCACGACCCTGCGGCGGAGTATAGCACAGCCGTGTTGGGCGCAACACCCATGGATGATCTGTCACTTCGCGGCAATTTTTATCGGGCGCTTCAGGCCTAATTGACCGGGAAGAATCTCAAATCAGGTATCGGGTCTGGCGCAACGTTCCTTAAGGCAACAACTTTGGCGCTTGCAGAAACGCGGCGGCCTTGCTTCAAGTTTATAATTGCAGCGCAGATATCGTCCGCTGTTTTGATACAGCCTTGTTTCAACCCGGCACAGTCCTGGCTGAAGCGGCTCGTGCAAGTAGCTATCCTGGGGAGAATGTCCCGGACGAAACACTGATCAGAGTTGAACGCCCCGGTTCAAACAGTTCCCACAAGTTGATTGAGAGCGGATTGATGAATCAACATTCGCTGAATTAATTTCAAAAAATCAGCAAAATATTTTGAAACGTATGTAAAGCTCTGACCCCGGCGCTCCGATATGTAAGTTGATATTGGCTGGTCTTTCATGCCAACGATCGGGATTGTCTGTCTTTGAAACACATTCTTTGAAGCACATTTCGGGTAAACAGGCGGTAGTAAAGAAGGCCATTATAAAGAAGACCATTAGATTTGATAGATTTGAAAGTTTTCCAGGGACCTGGCGAAGTTAGCCCGGCGTTTCCGCGCTCTCTCAGCCGGCTGGCGCGCTATTATTAAGATATTAAGATGAAACATTATTAAGAGTGAATCATAGCCTCATGCGTTTCCCGCGACAATATAAGAAGCTCAGTTTATCAACAACCCCGCTTGTGGCCCTGGCGCTGATCGGGACGCTCCTGCCGCATTCAGCGCTAG
>JADFNA010000426.1 GCA_022563625.1 Candidatus Zixiibacteriota bacterium | reverse complement strand
ACAGGCTTGCACAGTTTCCTTGTTAGTATGACTGATACCATAATAGGTGTTATTACAGCTAACAATTCCTCTCTTGCGCGTACTGTCAAAAGTGTAATTGGCATCGCAGAGAAAAACATACTAGATGGGATACTAGATGTTAGCGGTTTGGTTTCGCGTTCTGAGGTAAACATCCTCGCAGAAGTATCCAACAACACGAACTTGCTTGATATTGTAGTTGGTGCTTTGAGTGACGGAATAAACGTAGAGATCAATAACGAGGTACTAGTTACAGACTCGCTTTTCGGTACGCTGTTAGGATCTGTTCGATCAATTCTGGAACCGAGTGGACGAAACATATTTCGAACGGCAGATCGGCGGGTATGTGCAGTTGAGTTATCCAATTTCACGTTTCAGCCGCGTTGAAACTTCCCTCTTCGCGCGTTTTCGTGACAAAGACATGTTCCTGCGCAGACGGCGGCTGAAACAGGGTCTGTTATCAAACTTCGTTTCCTATGTGTACGACAATTCTCTCTGGGAGGCGACCGGGCCGCTCGACGGACGCAGAATCAACCTGACGCTGGGCGTCACAGCATCACTGCACGATCAGCGCCTGAACGATGTAGTTGCGCTGGCGGACATTCGCAATTACCTGCGCCTTGGCCGCAGCAGCGCATTCGCCACGCGTGTCTTCGGTTACGTATCCGGCGGAACAGACCCGCGCCGAATCTACCACGGAGGCAGTTGGTCATTTCGCGGTTTCAGCCGCAGAGAGTGGTATACGCCGAATGTGGTTTTCATCTCAAATGAATTGCGCTTTCCGCTCATTAACCGCCTTCAGCTTGGATTACCGATTGGCAATCTCGGCTTCAGCGCTATCCGCGGAGCGCTTTTCTATGACACCGGCGCGGCGTGGGAAGAGGACTATCAAGGGTTCATTGGTTCGTTCGGTACCGGACTTCGTTTTGGATTGGGCAGAATAATAACGCTCAGATTGGACTGGTCATACCGGCACGACTACGAAACAATTGATCCCGATCCAGACTTTGATTTCTTTTTTGGCTGGAATTTCTGACCATGACCTCATGCTTTCCACGCAGCGCCGCCGTGTTTGTTGTCAGCGCGGGCCTGCTGATCAGTTCCTGCGGTGGCGGGCATACGCTGCCTTACATCGCCAATGAATCACCCTGGCGCTTTGTGCGCGGTGATGTGTCCGGGGCCGGTTCGATTGGCGGAGATTCGTATAGCGGTTTGCTTGATGTAGTGTGGGAGCGCGGCCTGAAAGAAAAGCCGCAGGGTCCGCTTTCTCTGGCGCAGGGCGCTTTGATTTACACCGGTTCAAAAAAACGCCTGTTTTTTATCGACCCGCAAAACGGGGAGACGATCGCGGAATTCAAAAACCGCAGTTCGCCACAGACAGGTGGGCTGCTGATTGACACTCTGCTCTATAACGCAATCTCGCCCCCATTTAACTATTTGGATTGTTACCGCACCACCGATGGCAAGAAATTGTGGCGCAGCCAGGTGTTGGATATCTCTGCGCCGCTTATTGCGTACACCGACAATCTGTATGCGCTGGGCGGTGATGGTATCGTGTACTGCCTGGAGCGGTTTTCCGGTGATCTTGTCTGGGAATACAATGTCGGCGGTAAATTGATAGCCGCTCCGGCGCTTGACGCCAGCTTTGATCCGCCGGTGTTGTGGATTACACAGAGTTTTGGAAAACTGCTGGCGCTGAATTCAGCGGATGGGACATTGTTGTATGAAAGAGACTTTGATGAACCGCTGGTGTCGACACCTTCGGTCAGCAGGGATGCTATCTATTTTAGCGGACAGGGAGGGAGCGCGTTTGCGCTGCTGCGCGTTGCGGGCGCTGTTTCTGTTCAAAGCGCGCAGGAGAGCGAACCAATTTCCATTTTCGCCTCAGATGATGTTCGATCAGACACGCTCCGGTTATCCGACACCGATACATTCCATGTCGCCTCCTATCAACTTTCGGCGCCTGCCTGGTCGGCGCCGGCAGTGAGCGGTGAATTTGTCGTATTTAGCGACAACAGCGGCAATGTCTACTGCTTTGACTCACCGGAACTTGAAAAACCGCTCTGGCGCCGCGACCTCAATGGCGGTTTGAGCGCTGCGCCGATTATTGTCGGAGATTATGTTATTGTGGGTTTGCTTAACGCCAGAATCTATGCGCTCAACTTGCATGACGGCCAGATCGTTTCCGAACGGCGTTTGGACCACGAAATCAAGTATTCCCCAATTTCCGACGGGGAGCATATTTATGTCGCGACCGGGGGCAGGACGCTTTTTTGTTTGGGGAAATCGCCCCATCGGGAATGGTGATTCGGTTGCTTCGTTGCTTTAGGTCTTGCGGTGGCGTTTATTGCCGCTGTGTGACCTGACGCTGCCGAGGAGAGACGTGTCAGGTCACAATTGTCGCCAAGCGAAAATTACGACTCGCCACAACAGACTAATCGCGAAGGATTGTATGTATGCCACCTAACAACACCAAACACATTA
>JADFNA010000425.1 GCA_022563625.1 Candidatus Zixiibacteriota bacterium | reverse complement strand
ATTTGGTGGTCCCCATGCTATAATTCTTTCTTCGCTCTGTGGAGCCGCCTTATCGGCATTTGGAATGTGGTCTATAGCATGACATCTTCTAATCTTTAGCCCCTTGTGGCCGAAGCTTATTGCCGTCTGAAAGTCATGTGACACTGATGATTGGCCATATCGACGTACAGTATCAATTTTAACTTCGTTCTCCAGCCGCTCTACATATGATTTGAGATTCATAAGTTCCGTTAGCCATGGTTTCCTGGAATAATTTGGTAGACCATTCGTTTCAATCAATTCATCTAGCTTTGAATTGTGTCCCTCCATCAATCCTTTGTCCCACGGTATGGTGAAACTTTCCACGAATGTACGAGGAAGCCCTGTCAATGTGTCAAAGTAAGTGTACTTCTTAGCGGTAAACGTGAGTCCGGGGTCGTAATAAACTGTCACGGCTTGGAGATCCCATTCCTGCTGCGCCTCCTTAACTCCTACATCAAATCCGTACTCGTATTCTCCACCGTCGACATAAGGAGCGTAACTAATGTGTATTTCCGACACCGAATCAATTTTAACCTCTACGAGCTGTAGTGGGGGCGTTGGCAAATATGTGAGACATTGAATTCGTGCAACACCTACTGGAACATGTGTGATGAGGAATTGACCTAGGCTGTCTGTGGTCGCTAAACAGTGCCCGAACAGATAATCAGTCCAGTCTTTCGGGTTGGAAGCTGAAACGTCAACGCCAGCGAGGGGCTGCTGTTCGTTTCCAACGGTGACACGACCTTTGATGATTCCTAGGTCAGCTGCAATGATACCCTGTCGGAGACCCACCAGAAAGACGGCAAGTATTGCGACAACAAAACACCTGATACATTTTCTCATTTTCATCCCTCTTTAGATACACAGTGAGCCGGGAGAGATTCTAGCAAGGGCGGTTATGCTATTTGTAAGATACATGATTCAATTTTATGCGCAACCCCTTATTTCGCATTAATCCCACCGCAAGCGGTGGGGCACCCGGCATCCCCTAATTCCGCCTGGCGCTTCCAAGATAGATCGCGAACAGAGTTAGCGCGGCGCCGCCTAATTGTAATAACGTCAGGGTTTCGTGGAATAGAATTGCGCCCCAGATTGAGGCGAAGGTTGGCTGTAGAAGCAGTATTAGCGCCGCGCGTGAGGCGGGGAGTTTTGACAGTGAGTGGTAAATCGCGAGCCAGCCGAGGACCTGGGCGATTAGCGCCAGCGAGAATGAATACACCCAGCCCAACTGTGTCATCGGCGCCAGCGCTACGCCCTCAAGTTTCCCGGCGCCGGTTAACAGCCCCGCTGAAACCAGTGACATCCAGCCCAACAGCGCCAGCGGGGAGGCTTGTTTCTCTTCGGGAGAAAGTCTCGCGTCATGTGATGATCCTTTCAGCGCAATAAGATAGATCGCATAGATGACTGCGGTCGCCAGCCCAAAACCCACGCCGGACAAATAGCGCGCGGAAAATTCGAGTTCTGAGCCGATGCCGGTCAGAAGCGCCACACCGGCCAGCGCCAGCGGGACGGCGATTTTGAACAGTGTAGTGAGTTTTTCTTTGTAGAGAATGCTCCCGAGAGCTGAGGTGAAAAAGACCTGCATGTTGCCAAGAATTGTCGCCATGCCGGCGCCGATGATGATGACAGATTTGTGCCAGACGAATAGATCTGCGGCGAATATGACGCCCAAAAGCGCCGCCCACATCCAGCGGCGTTTTGAGAGAGCCAGTGATTTCCGAAACGCCAGCGCCAGAGCCAGAAGTAGCGTACCGCCAAAAATCAAGCGCCAGGCGCCGAGGGGGGTGGGGGTCATGCCTTCGGCCGCCAGCAATTTAACAAACACCGGCGCAAAGCTGATCAGCAGGGCGCCGAGCGCCAGGAGCAGTGTGTATTTTAGTGTATCCTGTTCGGCGGTTTGTGCGGGCATGGGGTGGGGAATATAGGGGGTTTTGTTCCAGCGCCAAAGTTTGCCAGGGCACAGGTGACCCTACATGATAGTGTAGATCAACGGGCAGACCGGCAGGTCTGCCGCGCACGGATCGTTGAATTGTGGTATTTTAGGGTCCGATAGTAGCGGTTGATTATCGGTTATCACTCGGGGCGGAGTTGGGGGAAGAGCAGGACGTCGCGTATGCTGGGCTGGTTGGTGAGAATCATTACCAGACGGTCGATGCCGAATCCAAAACCGGCGGTCGGGGGCATGCCGTATTGCAACGCCGTGACATAGTCGGCGTCGTATGTGTTCGGGGCTTCGGGGTCTCCGGATTTGGCCGCCGCAACCTGCGCCAAAAACCTGTCACGCTGGTCGTCGGGGTCATTCAATTCAGAGAAGGCGTTTCCACATTCCAGTCCGGCCAGAAAAATTTCAAAACGCTCGCTCAAACGTTCGTTATCGCGGTGGACTTTTGCCAGAGGTGAAATGTCACGCGGAAAATCCATGACAAATGTCGGGCGTTTGAGAGTCGGTTCGACATAGCGCTCAAAAAACGCTTCGACAACT
>JADFNA010000033.1 GCA_022563625.1 Candidatus Zixiibacteriota bacterium | reverse complement strand
AACAATTAAATGGGGGAAATATAGGTGACCGTCCCTAATTACAACTAATTACAATTTGGCACGATGGAGGAGCGACGGACGTTTCTGCGGCAACTGCTGCACCGGATCGAAATCGATCCGGTGACCCGAAAAGGGCAGGCCTTCTGGTACAGCCTAGATGACCTGGCCGTACGCCAACCACAAGACCATCTTTTCGGGTTAATCGGGGCGAGAGGATTCGAACCTCCGACCTCTTGACCCCCAGTCAAGCGCGCTAACCAGGCTGCGCCACGCCCCGTGTGCTGGTCAATCATAGCCGCCCTTCCGTCCCGCGCCAACCGGCGGTCTTTGGGCGGGGTTCGGCCTGATCGCCGCTCCGCACTCCGGGCACCGCTCGCCCGGCAGGCCGAAGAGATTGTAACCGCAGTCGCCGCACAGGCCGTTCCGGGTACGAACTCGCCGCAGATACCACGGATAGCCATTGCTCAGACCGATCACCGCCAGCAGCGCCAATGAAGTGTACAGCAGCGGCACACGGACCGCGTGCTTCAGCGTCAGCGTCTTCTCCGACATATCCGAACCGTAAGGCTTCAGCGGCGACACGTCAGCCAGCACGATTTGCAGCGCGCCGTGGCCGAGCCCGATGAGCCAGTATCCTCGGCTCGGCGGTAGGAGTGCTGCCGCATCTTCGTTCGGAACTTGTACCGTCATCGCACGCTGCACGACAAAGTGCGGCGGTTTGTCAAACACCATCGTCCAGCCATATTCGGGATGCAGATCGAGCTCAAAAGTCGCGAACTTCGGCCCTCGTGTGAATCGCAAAGGGCCGGGGAGCTGCACGAGCCACGGAATCATCGCCAGCACAATGCCGCCGGCGCACAGGCGTGTCAGCAGTGAACGCGCCTGGGATCCCTTGAGAACGGTCTTGCGTTCGAGGAAGAAATCACGAAAGTCGGACCGAAACCGTGTGATGGAGCAGGCCGGCAGGATCGCGAACGCCAGCGCCGGGATCCATAGGGGTATGACGAGAAGAAAACCCATCAATTTCGTCGAGAGTTGCGGCCGCCACTGAGTCGTCAGGCCTTCATACCCGGCGCAGGTCCACGATGGGTCGATGAAAGCGCGGCGGGCTTCGATCTCCGATTTGCTGGCGCCGGTCGCCGTGTAAAACTGCCACTCCTCCGTATGAGTAAGAGTGAACGCGCCACTGCCCAGGACTGCTTGATATTTGATGCCCTGCCGCTGGAAGTTGAAATAACTGGCGATCCACGTGGCCAGCACCAGCAGCAGGCACGCCAAGCTCACAATTGTCAATGACCTGCGATGCATAGGTCAGCCACAAACCTCGGCAGCCCGGCAAGTCGGCCTTGGCTACTCACCGTCCGCGTCCGCATTCTCGGTTATCCGTTTTCCAATTTCAAATTTTGCGTTAGGATACGCGGCATGGACGTGGACGAACTCAAAACGCTGCTTTCCGAGATCAAAACCGATGTCAAAGCCCGCATCGGTGAGTTGGCATCGCTGGCGAAGCTGCGCGAGGTTTCCAGCCAGAGCGAGGCGTTTTTCCCCTGCGAGTCAGTCACCAGCGCCGCAGTGGCGGCAATACGGCAGATTATTGAGGCGCCCAAATATGTGGCCGCTGTTTGCAGTATCAGATTTGCGCCAAAGTTTCCGGCAGGATCTACAAGAGCCGCCACACGCTGATTGGCCTCCAGTGCGGCTTCGTTGAAAACATCGTCGCTGAAACCGGGCGCCTCCGCTTTGAAATCAACAGTGACCCTCTGGCCTGAAAGAATCGCGCCCGATGCGATTCGTGTCACGCGCCCGTTGGCCTCGTCCACAGAATAGTCAACGCCATCCACATACAAGGTGTAAGGAAAATACCAGAGATGCGCAGATGATCCTGGCGGAATCACCCCCGAAGGCGCCCTGGTAAGCGAGCCTGTTAGATAGTTTATAGTGTAATCAGTTCCTTCAGAATATATCACGCCCAGTGAACTGTCGCTGGCCAGCGTGAGACTTCCGGGAACCAGCGGTGCGCCAGAGGCGGTAATCGTGTCGGTAATAAACGTTGCGGCCTCAGCTGTCGGCGCTGCCTGTGTGCCGGACTTGACCGTCACACTGCCGGTGACTATTCGACCGGGCGCCAGTTGTGCGGACTCCGTTCCTGTCAACACCGCTTCCACACTTTGCGCCGGGGCGCTCTCCGCGCCGGGGATCAGCGTCTGTTTCTTTATCAAATCAACTGTCGTGTATGGCATAGAAAGCTCAGACCTCCGTGATAAGTTCTGTAGTGTTCGGAATACCCGTGAGCTGTGATCCGATCGGCGCGGCGCTGAACACGCCGTTGACAATCGCACGCACATAGAAGCCCGGAACACCGTTAATCGTGGTTGTCTGCCAGTTTGTGGGTGTTGAATCAATATCATCCCAGAGCAGGTGGTCTCGCGCGCCGAGGTTAAAATGATAAGCGCCAACTGTCGGAGTGAACGCTATCCATCCGGCGCCATCGAAATATTGCCAGGCAACGTTCCCGCCAACACCAACTGTGGACAGGACCAATTGCAGGTAATTGAACCTTTCTGTTTGCCCGAAATATATTGCGTCACCGAGGCCGCTTATCAAAGCTCCTGAAATGCTATGGAAGACATCCGCTGCTGAGCCTGAAGAGGCCTGCGCAGTAAGATTTTCATATGTTCCGGCTGAAGCGTCAAACACGGACAGGTTCCCAAGCGCTGCGCGTGCCAGCGTTAAATCAACGGGAGTCGTAAATGAACCGCCCTGTGAGACAGAGCTCATCAGCCGGTTTTGGTTGGCGCCGAAGTTTTGCAAATACGTCAGCGCCGCCGAGCTTCCGGAAAACGTCACACGCGGAGAATCGCCGCCTGAGGAATCGATCTCCTGTGCTGCCAGCCACAGAACGCCGTCAAATTCGCGGTAACTCAGCGTCCCGTGATCATAGAGCAAGCCGACCCGCCCGTCCGGGGCCGCTGCGGCATGAAAATGTTCATCGAAGCCAGCCCCGCTGGCCAGTGTTTGCTCAGCGTTAAACTCTGACGCTATGACATGCTTGTCCTTGAGAGCCAGTTTCGTTCCCGAGAGGGTGTAGAACGCCAGTACCAGGCTGCCGGACACTATAATCTGGCTGAAAGCCGATGTCACCGCGGCGCTGAGCGATTCTCCAGCGCCGGCGGCCCAGGTCAGACCAAAGTCATCGCTTTTTTGGGCATTGATGAAATATGATCCGGCTGCAATTCTTGTGTAGGTGACCCACAACCTCTGGGCGGCTTCAAATGTGATTGAAGGGAAATAGCAATCATCGGTGTTGTAAATTAAGACGGAAGACCCTGCCGTCCAGACCCCGGCGCTGAAAGTGATTCTGCGGAACAGCAAGTCAAATGTTATACCCTGAGTGTACACCAGAAATATGTCTCCGGCGCTGTCCATCCAAGCGTCAAACGGCGAGTCAGCCGAGTCGTTGGCCAGCGTAGTCGAACCCGGCCAGCTGGTGTATGGCGCATCAGCCCAGCGCAGGCTAATTGAGCCGACGGTGTCCTGGTAAAGCAGAGCGATTCGTCCGGCGTAGGCGCCTGATGCGATGCGCAGGACTTTCTGTCCGGTTGAAGCGCCGAGCGGTTGTGTGGCTGATGATGTCGTTACAAATGTTTTCATATATTTTGTGTCTTAGCGTGTGAAGTGGCCGTTAAAAGTCTCACAACATGCGGCGCGGGAGCGGCCGAATTGCGCCGCTCCCACTCGCATCCCCGGATCTAGAATGTTGTGTCGAGGGCTACTGCCGCCTCCTGAATTACACGGGCAAACGTCACAGACTCCGAGATGACCGCTTCTTCGAAGCGCTGTTCAATGACCTTGTCAAACTCGACAGTCAAAGGCTGGGCGATGACCTGCTCGACCGCGAAACGTGAATCAAGCCCGATGATCAAGTCGGTTGGCGTCTCATCCGAGCGCACGAGTTTGGCGCCGAGCGGCGAAAACACTTCACCGGTGCTTTGAAACTTGAATCCCGCCAATGGGTCTTTGAACTCGGCCAGAGTCAGGATGTTCTTCATGTTGTCCACATGGCAAATCATCGTGTTCATCTCAAACGAATCGAACTGCGCCCAGAGCGTGATCAGATCGTCATAAGTAAGGACCCCGGTCGTGGCGCTGTTGATTTTGCTGACCGGGTTGTTGTTGCCGTCGCCATTGATAAGCGTATTGACCAGCAGGCCGATTTTGTCCGTCTGCAGGCGAAATCCGATAAACCACAACAGGACACGGAACTGGGCCGTGGTGCGGTAGCGCAGCGACTTGTAACTGGCTTTCAAAGCCAGCCCGTAGTCCGGCACATTCACCGCATGCTGCTGTTCTGAGACCAGTAACTGCGGCACATCGGCGCCGTCACCTATCGGACGCAGAGAAAATCTGGCGGTTGATGATGTGTCAATGAAAAATGGCGTGTACCGATTGCTGGCGATATTAGTTGAGTTCGCGATGAGCGAATTCAATTCCGGCCGCATAGACATGCCCCGCCGTATTTCGCGCAGCATAAACTCTGGCATAAGCGCCGGTGATCCCTGCAGAAACATTTCCACGGTCGAGGGCCGTTTGCCGCCAATGCGGATTCCGGCCAGCGCAAGCTGGCGTTCGAATGCGTCAAGCGCTGATCCTTCGGCTGATTGATCATACTCCGGCGTCTCCAACAGCTCGGTCAATGACATGCCGCGTCCTTCTGCTTCAAGATACAGGTCACGCGAGATCACAATGTCTTTTGCGCGACCAAAATCCACACCGCCGGCGGCGATGTTGTCGTTCACGTCCCGCGACATCCCTCGCACAAATCCGCTGGTGATAAATTCATCAAAACTCATATTCACTCCTTTTGTTTTCTTAAGTAGCCCTAATTGAGCAGAACGAGACAGTCAGTTGTTCCGTTGACTTCCAGCGTTGTCCCGCGTGCGACATTTCCGCCGGCCGGATCATCGCCGGCAAGCAGCGGCGCCTGGGTAACTGTGCCGTTGGCTGCGCCGAGCACCCGGTTTCCGACAACCGGCGCCGTTCCGCTGATTGGCAGGCGGCAAATTCCGCCAACCTGGACCGATGCGACACGGTCACCATCGTCGGCGTCAGTCAATGTTAGCGCAAGCAGTTTACCGAGCAGTACATCACCGGCGCCGCAGGGCGAAACCGTGACATTCGCGCTGATTGTCAGCGCTTTGCCGATGTCAGCGTCTTTGAGGTCATCAACGCCCGCTGTTTGCGATATCTTGAATGTCGCAATCATCGGGGCGATTGATTCCAGTTCTTGTGGCCGTATTGCCATTTTGTCTGTTTCCTTGTGTGTGCTTTGTTTGTTGTGTGTGTGTTTCCTGCAAATTGCCTCTCACAGGACCTCTTGATACACCGCCTGCATGTTCATCCGGGGCTTCGCGCCCCACACTGGAGTTGGGACTTGAATGTGTCCCGCCGATTCACGCATGTTGCAGCAACGCTTTTATAATCGCCATTATGTCTGATAGTCAGTCCAGTCATGTTTCTTCTTTGAGGCGCCGCGAGAGTTGAGGTAAGCCAGCCTGCCGGGAAACGTGTCTCGAAAGCGGGCGCAGGTAATCCGATAGCGCTTGATCAACTCGGCGGCGTTTAGCGCCACCAGTTCTTCCAGAGTGTCTGCGTTGGAGCCATCCGATGAATCAGTGGCGGCCGCGATCGCGCTTTGCATTCCCCGTACGCGTGCGGCCAGGTCCTCGCGCAGTGCGGCCAGCTCTGATGTTGCATCAGCGCCGTTTGCTAATCCCGCCAGCGCGGCGGCAAGAGCGCTTCGGACCATGGCCAAATCCAGGGTATGCGCCCGGCCGCTGAGAGTATCATCCACCTGCGCGAGGGCGTTTTCGGCCTGCGCACATTCGCTCAATAACTCATTCGTCACTATCTTTTCCCTTCCATTTGCTCAAGCAGCGATTCTATTCGCGCCAAACGCTCAATAACTTCCTCGCGGAACACTCTGAACTCAACGTTGGCCTTATGGTTTACTTGTTCAATCAATTCCACCCGGCTTAGTTTCACATCAATCCTTTGCAAAGCTGCTGCATCCGCTTTCGTCGCCAATGTGGTCTTGATATCCTGGATGGTGAGAAAATATGCAGCAAGGGCAGCAATAACAGCTATCGCTATGCGGACCCCCTGGCCGCGCAGGCCATTTGCAGAAAATCCGTTACTTTCGCGCCGGGACATCGGGAGTCCTTTCATCGGCCAGCAGCGCCGCAAGCCGTCTGTCGCCGCAGAGGAGTTCAATCATGCGCACCGAGCTGTTCTCTCCGCCTGCCGCGTGATAGCGCGCTGCGCTGCCGATTGACATATTTACGACGTTCGATGCGGCGTCTGGCGCTTCGGCTTGCGGTTTCAATATATGACACACACCAGGCTGCATATCGCCTGCGCCCGGTAATGAGGCAAACATCCGCTGACCCGACGGTCCGCTGAGGCCAAGCGTTGTGTTTGAAGTGATGTCACACGCTTCAGACGAGTTTACGAACAGATATTCCTCAGCGCCACACAGCGCTCCAAGTTGGGCGCAGATGCGCGAGTTCACCAAACGCAAACTCGCTCCTTGCTTTACAACGCGATCAAACTTCAGCGATACGACAGGGTCCGTGTCGCATGCATCTTCTGCTCGAGGGTTGTCATCAATGTCAATGCCGGAGACTAAGAGTGTTTGAATTGGAGCGCCATTTTCGGTTGGCCGGCAAAGCGTTCCCGGATTTCCCGGCATCCGCAAGAACTTGAATTGTCCCGGTCCGAGGGCAAGTATGTGTTCGCATCCGGTCTGATTGCCGCATACTGAATTTTTCGGTCGCGGCGCAAAAGCGAGCCTGTCGCAGTCATTGCATAGATTTTCCAACTTGTCCTGAAACTCAGCGGAGTTGTCCGCTTCGGACCAGCAATTGTCCCAGTAAAGAAGCGCCAGCGCCCGGAGTTTGAATGAGCGCACCGGTCCGGCGCCGGAATTCAATCGTCTGGCCAGTTCACTCAGGCTACGGCGCTGTTTGCCGCGCATACCTGACAGGCGTCCGTAGAGCAAGAAATCCTGTTCAGGGTACCCGCCGAGCTGCAAGACGGCGCTCGCAAGGTTGTCCGGCGCCGGGGCGCCGTCATCGCGCAGCGCAAACAACTCTCCGCCCGAGCGGCCAATCATCAGCGGCAAATCATCCTGCAAGGCTGCGCTTGCAATCACAGCCGGAGCGCCAGGCGCTTCCCGGGCCTGGTAGAGCGCCAACATTTCAGTCGGTGGCAGATCATGAGTGTCACTACCGCCCAGAACACACAATCGCTTGACCTGAATATCCGGGACAAAGTCAGTCCGCCCGTCGCACGTTTCTTCGATGTTAATTGCGAGTTCGGTAATCCCGAGCGTTGCGCCGACTTTCGTATTTGGTGTGGCGCCACGGTAGACCAGCGAAATCTCCAAAACGCGCTGAATGTCGCGATAGTAGTATGCCCCGCTGTCGCTGCTATTTTCAGGTGCGTGTGGGCAGCTTCTAATATCAGAACCGCAGACAGAGCATTCGGCGCACATAAAGGTGAATCCCAGCGAACATTCTTTGTACAGGCCGCCGTCAATATTTGTCGCCAGCGTATCTGCTCCTGCGGCTTTCTTTAGCCAATAAAAGCGCGCCCTGACCCACAACTCTCCTTCATGGTTTACAACTTCGGCCTGGAACACACGCGCGATGGGAAGTGTGTCCTTGCGATGACCGACCAGCACAGGTGAATCAACCGCTAACTCCGCTATGCGGCGCAGTTCTTGTTCGCCAAACCTTCCTCCATAAAGGTTTGTCCCGCCTGAAACCAGCAGCAGGCTGCGCACTATTATGTCATCAGCGGAAAGCTCTTCGGGCGGATCTATGACGCGATTGATCGCCGCCGCGAATTCCGCAAGAGTTTTGCCGCCCGTAGTCAACGGACCGCTTTCGACTCTCAGGTACGGAGGGGCAATCCGGGTGGTGGCCTTGAGTATTGTCTGCGTGTTTTCAGCGTTCATGTATCTGTTTGTTTTCTCCATGTTTGTGGGCCCTACTGAATGCCGGTTGTCAAAATGACCACCGTTCCGGCGCTAAAACTTCCTTCTGAGAGGTTTGATTTGTGGAGATTGATTTCGTGGTGTGACAAATGGGGCAGACCGGGAGAGGCTGCCGCCCACGGTAGTTTTTGCGAGCGATAGCGGCACAATCTCGTACGCTTCTTAGCAGGGAGATTGCCACGTCGTCCGCCTGCGGCGGACTCCTCGCAAAGACAATTTGAGGTTTTTCAACGAACCCATTAGATAGAACCCTTTAATATAGAGCCGCCTGGATGTGTGACTTGTTTTGCACATTGAATATCAGAATTCATGCGAGAAACGCCTTTTGTAGTGATCATTGGATCGCCGTAACATGCTATGGTACAATGAGGTATATAGCTTTTCAAAAGGCCCCTGAAATGCGGCGCCATCTTTGCAAGATCAGGGCGGGAAAGGAGATTGTTATGACAATACTCGAACGAAGAATACGCTACTCGGTGATGCGCCGTGATTCCAAAGTCGAACAGCCGCTCAAATGGCTTGTCGCGCTGATAATTTTTGTGCTGTGTCTGGGTGTAACATTTTCAGAGGCCGGCGGCGACGGATTTCAGTTGGAGGCTTTTGTTGAACCGCCTGGTGAAACTGATGCAATAATCGTCACATCTGATTTTCTCAGCCCGGGCCTGGAAGCCGCTGAATTGCCGCCGCAATGATCACAAGACGGTCCGCGTCAATGCAATGTTTTGATTCGCGGGTCGAATATGCGGACCCGCTCCTGCCGCCGCACCGGCCAGATCGCCAGCGCCAGCGCCATCAGGGCGTCACAGCGTCCGTTATCATCCCATGCAGCCTCGCGTAATTCATCCTCAAGTGACCAAACTTTACCACTCGCTTCTTTGATTTCCCATCTATCATAGGCTATTTCGCGTTTTGTATGCGCAATCTCCAGATTTGTTAGGAGCGCGGCTTTGCTTTTTTCTGTAAAGATAAATGGAATTGGCGCCAGGTCGCTCAGTTCGTTAAGCACGACATCACCCAGCCCGCTGGCGTCAATAATCAGCGTTCCCGGAAATTCCCGCTGGCGTTTGCGAATCCGCTCAAAGACATAATTCCAATTCATGCTCTTAATTCGTTCGACAGCGACCACGCGTATCTGGCCTGCCTGATTCACAGCCACAGTTATCCCGACAGTCGCCGTGCGTTTGCGCGCCAGGTCCCAGCCGCTAATCAAACGGGTAGTTGTATCGGGCCCTGTAATCGCGTTGGCAGCCGCGCTCAGAGCGGCGTCAATATCATCGCCGGCAAGTATTTCGCGGCCGGAATCGACGAAATGTCCCATAATGTTCTGCGCCACACGGTCGGCGCTGAACAGTTCGATACGTTCGCTGAGATATTTGCGGGAAATAAACTCATTTTCCCGGCTGTCACCCTGCTGGATATATGCGCCCTCTGCCTGCTTTTCTAATTCGCGAAATCGGCGGTAAAACCAGTTTTTTCCGTTCGGCGTTGAAACCAAATCAAGCATTCCTTCGCGGTCGACCAGGCGCATCTGAATCACTTCCTCGACGACATACTCAGCGTGCGTTTCAAAGGCGGCTTCATCGAAAATGAAATAGTCGTAATCAT
Organism: Candidatus Zixiibacteriota bacterium; assembly: GCA_022563625.1. GTDB lineage: Bacteria > Zixibacteria > MSB-5A5 > GN15 > JACZUZ01 > JADFNA01. The sequence goes on along the minus strand of JADFNA010000033.1, from coordinate 133 downwards.
TACCCAGCAAATACTCTCCGCGATTCTGTGTTGAGCGGGCTTCGATGACACTGCCGTTGCCAAACATCAAGCGCGGAAACGGAGAGCGGCTGATTTCCTGAATCAACGGCTCGACCAACAGCGACTGGCGCGC
>JADFNA010000424.1 GCA_022563625.1 Candidatus Zixiibacteriota bacterium | reverse complement strand
GGCCGTCAAAATCCACAACCGCCGCAACACGCACCGCGGCATTCATTCCGAGATATTCCACAGCGCGTTCAAATCCGCTGGCCCCGGCGAGTTGTTCGCGATCAGCGTCGGCGCCAAAAGTGAATTCTGATGGATCAGCCGTTGGGGCGGCCGCCTGGCTTTCCTGGGCGTGCGGGAAATACGGCGCGTTAGCAAAACTGCTGGCGCCGGCTGCACCGGCGCGTGGATGGGATGGAACGCCTGCAACGCCTACCGGAGATTCTTCCGTGTAATCCAGGCTGTCAATTATGTGCTTGACTAACGAAAGCATGACGAACGGGCTGCAGAGCGCAAAGACACTGAAGGCAGGCCAGTAGCCATACAATCCCTCCAAAAACGCCGTCTGGAACGTGACACCTCCGGGAGCATAAACCATGACACCGAACAGGAATGCCAGAAAAACGCGATATACGAGGGAAATCACGACACCGAGCAAGGTGGCCATCAGCCCCGAGCCAGAGTTGATGAATGTCAGGACCACCGTATAATACAGCGCCTCCAAAATCACCAGAGCGCCGAGCCCAATCTCAGGACTCAGATCGAAATTGCGCGGATAGAGCAACAGCGGCCCGAGAACGACTACCAGCGAAAACACGATAAGCTGGAGTATGTCTCGTGAACCGAATTTTTCCTGACGGCTTCTCATTGGCTATGCTTCCCGATTCTTCAAATGCGTTTCGTACGCTTTCCAGGCTCTGCTAAGTGTCGCGCGCATGCGGTTGGTGTTGACTGACTCATCTGCGAAGAAGGCGAAATGTTCGTCTCCGCGCACCAGAAGATAAATCGTCAGGGTGGCGGCTTCGACTAAAACTGAATTGCAGCTTCCGAACTTGACGCGCTCGAGCGCCTCGGAAAATAACCGTGTTGATTCGCTCGCGACGACGGCATATTTGTCCTGTGGAGTCACATTGTCCCACAATGAGTCTAAAACCTCACCATTAGTGTTTTGATGAATTGCGCCGAACACCCCCTCAAGCGCCATCCCTTCTTTGAGCAGACCAGAGGCAGTGAGTTCGCGCTCCGGCGCGTCTGGCCGAGGAGCGGCGGCGGCCGGGGCCGCTGCCTCGGGCATGGTGGGGAACGCTGCCTTGTTCTGCTCTTTGCCGGCTTCTTCGGCCGTTTGCAGAAGTTTTTGCAGATGGCCGTTGTGGGGGTCTGCTTGTAGCCCTTTCCGCAAACGGCTTATCGCAGCGTCGGTCTCCCCTTTATACAGCATAGTTTCACAGCGCAGGGCTTCTATGGCATGTGCGTTTCCGCCCAGCGAAGCGGCTTTCTCAATTTCTTTTTCGGCCCAGTCATAGAGCCCCTTGTCCAGGTTAATTTTAGCCATCACAACATGGGCCGAACCATAGTTCGGATGATTCTTGAGGCCCTTCTGACAGACCTGAAAAGCGGCGTCAATATCACCAGTGCGCCTATGCGCCTCCGCCAGGGCGGCAAAAATCTGCGAACCCGGGTTGGTACTGAGGATCTTTTCGCATTTCGCGATACGCTCATCTATTTCATGGACGTCTGTCATTACTCGACTCTTATCATTCGTGATTCATCCGGGTTTCACTGACTTGGATTTCATTGAGCCATCATTCACGTGTCAAACTAACATTCTCCGGCAAACCCGAGTCAACCAATACTCTCCTGACATCGGGAGGAATTTCGCTGACTGCCAACCGGCCGCCTCTTTTCGAGGGGACCTACCCCAGCGCCTGTTTGGCTTTCAGAGCTCCATACAGCCAGAAAGCCCCCATGACCAGCAGCAAAAGCGGCTGCGCCACCTCAGGGGCGGCGAACAGTCCCGCGTTTCCCGAAAAGGTGATGAATTGCGCCAGCGCAAGGCAAATCAAGCCAATAAAGAAAAACTGCCATGATTTTGCCAGAAGTCCGCCTTTAACCAGTTGGTAGACTTTCAGAGCGACAAATACGGCTATCACAGAAACCAGCAGCAAAAGTTCATTGATAAGCGCTGGAACGGTCAGAAGGAGTCCAACCTCGAATGCATTGGCGGAGGTTGGCGCTCCCAACACCAACGCTATCGCAGCCGCGAAGATAATCGTCGGATTCAGGACCCTCTTGTTGTGACTGACAGAGCGCATGACTCTGTTTCTGGATACCCTGTTTCTGGATTCCATATTTCCAACCAGCTTGGTGTGCTCAGTATTCATAATCTTATCCTATCGCAGATTTAACGACTCTGTCTGCACGGCGGAGCGCAGCGTAAAAGTTCTTGTCTATTTGATACCGCTTGACAAGCTCGCGACGGGCCGCCAGCGGTTCGGAAATCTCCTTTTTCACCGCGCTTACCGCGCTGTGATACTGGCCTCTGCCGAGGAAGCGAAACACGAGTTCCAACTGATCGGAGAGCATCGATTCAAGAGCGTTCATCAACACATGCAGGCGAATCGGCGAAGGCATTTTGAGCACTGAAGTGTAGAACGGATTGAACGCGTCTGTGTTTTGATCTGAGCAGTCGAA
>JADFNA010000423.1 GCA_022563625.1 Candidatus Zixiibacteriota bacterium | reverse complement strand
ACGATAATCCTGATGACCCGGGGGAGATTACACATTTTCAAGCCCTGACTTCTGCTCTTTCGGCTACAATCGGAATGGGCAACATCGCGGGAGTGGCGCTGGCAATTTCGGTTGGCGGAGCGGGCGCAATTTTCTGGATGTGGGTAGCCGGGCTGGTGGGCATGGCCACCAAGTTTTTCACCTGTACGCTGGCGACAATGTACCGTAAGACAGACGAGAACGGCGTTGCGCAGGGCGGGCCGATGTATTTTATCGAAGTCGGTTTGGGGAAAAAATTCAAACCGCTTGCCGTCATGTTCGCGATGTTCGGAATGATCGGCTGTCTCGCGCTCTATCAATCAAACCAAATGGCGCGCCTACTCGATGTGGAATGGGGTGTTAATCCTTGGATTTCGGGTGTTCTGAGTATGGTCATTGTTGGAATCGTAATCCTCGGTGGAATCAAGCGTGTAGGACAAGTAACGTCTAAGCTCGTTCCGCCCATGTTCTTGCTCTACGTGGTTGTCAGTCTGGTCGTCATCCTCATGCACTGGTCGACGATACCTGGAGTGTTCGTTTCCATTTTCAGTTCTGCATTTGGTGGTGAGGCGGTCGTTGGTGGTGTTGCGGGAATTGCCTTGAAACAAGTTATAGTTACCGGCGTTCAACGAGCTGCATTTTCAAATGAAGCCGGCATTGGCACAGCAGCCATGGCCCACGGCGCAGCCAAGACTAAAGAGCCGATTCGCGAAGGCCTAGTAGCGATGATGGGACCGTTTCTTGACACGCATGTCGTTTGCACTATGACTGCGCTAGTTGTTTTGAGTACGGGAGTCACAGTCGATGCGAATGATGTTGTTCTAACCGTAAATGCGTTTGAGACAGCGCTTCCGGGGTTGGGTCTGCTCATAATGACGCCGATAGTAGTTCTTTTCGCACTATCTACAATGATTTCATATTCATACTACAGTATTAAATGTTCAAAGTACCTTTTCGGCGGAAAATTTGGTGGACTATACATCTATGTTTATATTCTCTCGATTGCCGCTGCTGCCGTTTGGCATCGCGACACAGTAATCAATATCATCGACACTGCGTTCGCCATGATGGCGATTCCGAATTTGATTGGCGCGCTGGCGCTTTCGCCGAAAGTTATCGCGGCATTGAAAGATTATTTCCGGCGCATGGACCTCTGAGCGACCTGGTCCCAGAACCGCAATCAATCCCTATTGAGTGAGATTGCGGGTGCCCCACCGCTTGCGGTGGGATAAGTGAAAGTTTCACTCTCTGGTTCGAGCGGGATATTTGATCGCCATATTATCAACTAATCCCACCGCAAGCGGTGGGGCGCCCTAGCAATGACAATTATGGGTTTATCAACACACCCCAAGCGGTGGGGCACGCTAGCTTCGATCGGGAACTACCGCGCCCGCAACAATGCGTTTCGACTCAACTTACTCAGCCTCTCAGTTGAAATCTCCACAACATTATGACCGCAATGACATTTGTGTATTTATCAAAAGTCCGTTAGAAGCGCAGTCCCGCGGTAAAATAAATCCTGTCGCGATTTCCGTTGGCGCGGCCATAGCCGAAAATGATCGGCCCGCCGATGGTGTCAAACCCCAACAGCGCCGCCCAGCTACTCCTGACATTTTCGAGCGAAACATCTTCTGTTTGCTCATACGTGTTTCCCGTATTGTAGCGGGCAATCAAATACGTGTGGGAATATATCCGGTAGCGGATTTGCAAGTTCACCAGCAGCGCTTTGGCGCCGGAGAGCTCTTCGGCCCGCAGTCCCTCAAACGAATCCAGTCCGCCAAGATAAAATCTTTCCGCGGCCGGCAGTCCCGCGCTTGAGGTCGCGCCCACAAAGCGCGGGCGCACATTCAGGCGTGAACTGAGAGGGAAATAGCTCTCGAGGGAAAAATACCACTTGTTGTATTCGGTGGCGCCGCCGAATACTTTTCCGGCGCTTTCGAACGAGAATTGATTTCGTCTTCCGTAATTGGGGAAATATGTGCGGTCGAGATCTTCAACCACTGAACTGAGTATCAACGCCCTTAGTTCATAATCTTCACGCGAGGAATCAGCGCGGGAGAATGTCTCTACCGATTCGATTTTTATTCCTGCCGAGGCAGCCCCGAAACGCGCGATCTGCTGTGTCAGGCGAAACGAAGCGCCGATTCGGTCTTCATCGCGAATACTGCGTTCGCGCCCGTCAGGCAAAAACAACTGGCGGTCATATTTGGCCGCATAGGCCTGCAAATCAAAGGCCACGTAAGTGCGGAACATCCGGTCGGTTTTCATCCCGAATGAGTAGCGCTTGCGCCTTTCGGCGAATCGAGAGCGGGCAAAGGCCACAGCGCCGATACCGAACATGTTGTTCTCCAGCGCTTCAACGAATCCCTCATTGTGATACTCATCATCCCAGCGATAGCCGAGTTTGAGAAGCAGGCTGTTTTGCTCTTCCACTGTCACATGCACTATGGCCCCGCTGTCGGACGACGAGACATCGACAGTGACACGTTTAA
>JADFNA010000422.1 GCA_022563625.1 Candidatus Zixiibacteriota bacterium | reverse complement strand
ACGACGAGTTGATAAATACCAGCCTGTATAAAAGTCGGCGTCCAACTAAACGAAGCCGTACTATTTGAATTATCTACAAAGAAAGCACCAGAGGGCGTGCCCGTGAGTATAGTAATGTCTATTAAACCTGTGTCGGGGTCAAAGGCTGAAAACGTTAATTCGAGCAGTTGTCCCTCATCAATAGTTGTGTCATTCGTCGGGGTAATTACCGGCGGCTGATTTCCACTCTCGGTGACAGTTATTACAACCGTCTCGGAGTCCGTCACAAGTGAATCGTCAGTGGCGACAAATGTGACGACATATGCTCCGGCTTGAATGAAACTCGGAATCCAGCTAAAGAGTCCTGTGCCGTTTAGACTGTCGATGAACGAAGCGCCCGGCGGCAGACCCAGCGCTGTCAGAGACGGAATCGACTCTACGTCGGTCGCGGTAACCAAGAATTCCAGCGAAGCGCCTTCGGCTATTGTGATGTCCGCTATCGGATCAATCAGCGGCGGCTGATTGCCTTCATCAAGGACCGTGAATATCACGACCTCACTGTCGACCGCCAGCGAATCGTCGGTGGCAAAGAAAGTTATGCTTCGTATACCGCCCTGAATTAGCGAAGGCGTCCAGCTAAAGACCGCAACGCCATTGCCGCTATCTACAATAGCCGCCCCTGCGGGAAGTGGAGCCGCTGAAAGGGCCGGAATCGATTCAATGTCGGTTGCTGAGAAAACAAATGTCAAATTCACCAGCTCTGTTGTAGATTTTGCCCCGATAGGCGCCAGGATGGGCGTCTGATTGCCGCCGTCGGCTATAGTGATTGACACTACTTCGCTGTCAACCGCCAGCAAATCATCGCTGGCAATGAACGTCACACTAAATACACCCGCCTGCAGGAAAGTTGGCGTCCAGCTAAATGATCCCGTGCCGTTTAGATTGTCTACAAACGCAGCCCCCGCAGGCAGGCCGGCGGCCGAAAGTGACGGTATTGATTCCGCGTCTGTCGCTGAAACTGAAAATGTTAACAGTTGATTCTCAATTCCCGCCTGAGCGCCAATCGCCGCCAGCACAGGCGCCTGATTGCCGCCGTCGGCTATAGTGATTGACACCACTTCGCTGTCAACAGCCAGTGAATCATCAGTGGCGAAGAACGTCACACTAAATACGCCCGCTTGCAGGAAGTCTGGCGTCCAGCTAAATGAACCAGTCCCGTTCAGATTGTCTACAAACGCGGCCCCCGCAGGCAGGCCGGTGGCTGAGAGTGACGGAACGGATTCCGCATCCGCCGCCGAAACCCCAAAGGTTAACAGGACGTTTTCAACTCCCGCCTGCGGACCAATGGCCGCCAATGTCGGCGCCTGGTTTTTGGCGTCAATGACGGTGATAACCACCACTTCGCTGTCAGCCGCCAGAGAAACATCGGCCGTGATAAACAGTACGTTGTACAACCCCGACTGCAGGAAACTCGGGGTCCAGTCAAAAACCCCGGTCCCATCGCCGTTGTCAGTAAAGCTGGCCCCGGCCGGCAGTGTCGCCGCGATTAGTGACGGAATTGATTCGGCGTCAGTGGCGCTGACGGTGAAATTCAAATTTATGTTCTCGGTGGTCGTCTGCGGGCCGATAGGCGCCAGAACCGGGGATTGATTGCCGGACTCCAGGACGGTAATTGTGATCGTTTCATTAACAACCTGCAGAGAATCATCCTGGGCGAAAAACGTCACGCTAAAACTACCCGACTGCACGAATGACGGTGTCCAACTGAACGCGCCGGTGCCATTGCCATTATCAATATAACTCGCGCCGGCAGGCAAACCGGAAATCAGAAGCTGGGGAATGGATTCCGGGTCGCTGGCGACAACGATGAAGGCCAGGTTCGTCCCTTCAGTCACGACCTTGGACCCGATCGGATTCAGAGTCGGCAGTTGATTGCCCTGTTCCAATACCGTGATTGTCACGACTTCACTGTCAACAGCCAGCGAATCGTCGGTGGCGGCGAAAGTTATAGTATACACGCCGGATTGAATAAAGGCCGGGGTCCAGTCGAATGACCCCGTCCCGTCGCCGTTGTCAGTCAATATTGCTCCGGCAGGCAAAGGAAGCGCGCTCAGGACCGGAATTGATTCTACATCAGTGGCGCTAAGCGGGAATGAAAGCGCCAATCCCAGACGGCGTGGCCGCCGCTGACAATGCCATTGAAAGTTATGGCGCGCAAAGAGACGAATTGCAAGCTCGTAAAAGTAAGGTTGATAAAAGTGTGACTGACACCCAAACTCAGCTGGATGAAATGATCACTAACCTAACCAATGGCGTTGTTACTGAGCCGATTACCGAAATAGTCCTAGCAGCCAGCCAAGAGCTGGGCATAATCAGTTTGCCAGGCGTCTTGACCGATTTAGAGATCCAACGCGATGAAAATCAGCAACGAGTGACTGAAATCAATGATGACGATCGGTTCCAAAGCCGAATGTCACTGATCGAGCCGCCGGCTGGTAAATATGTGATGGCAATAGCCGATACTGAAGAGCAA
>JADFNA010000421.1 GCA_022563625.1 Candidatus Zixiibacteriota bacterium | reverse complement strand
GAAACAATCCCTGAGCGAACTTGATGTAGAAATTTCCCGTGACAAAACGCTTGCGCTAACATTACGGCGCGAAATCGCGGCATCCGGGCGCACACGAGCTTTTGTGAATGATCAACTGGTCCGGCTTGATCAACTGGCGGAAATTGGCGCGCTTGTGTGCCAGATACAAGGACAGTCCGCCAGCCTGATACTGCGCCACGAAACGCGCCAACTGGCGCTGGTGGATTCTTTCGCTGCCCATGAAAACGACATCGAAAAACTCTCTCGTTTGTTCGACAACTGGGAAACCACCCGGCTCGCAATAGTCAGGCTCAAGGGCAATCGCGAGAGGGTTGACAGCGAACGCGAACTTCTGTCATTTCAACTCAAAGAACTTGATCGGGCAAGATTAGCCGCTGGCGAAGAAGACGAACTTGGCGCCGAAAAAAAACGACTGGACGCCGCCGAAAGGCTGATTGCGGACTGCGAGCAAATCTTGTCAGCGCTCGAGGGTGACGGCGCTCCATTGGAAACTTTGCTGTCTGCTCATCAAGTGTTCGAACGAATCAAAGCTGTCGATGCCACTTTTGTTGAGCATGCGGAGCTATTCTCCTCGGCGCTTATACAACTTGAAGAAGTCCGCCGCAGTGTCTCTGAATACCAGAGCGGCCTGCATATCGATGATGAGCGTCTTTACCAGGTTAATGAACGTCTGTCTGAAATATATAAGCTTAAAACTAAATATGGCGGCGGCTCTGTCACGGCGACAATTGAAGCGCACAAACAGATGCACACACGCCTGGAATCTTTGTCGGACACATCGGAAGAACTCGCGCGGCTGGAGAAGTTGGAAACAAGCCAGGCCGCGGATTATACGGAACTGGCGCTCAGGATTCGAACGGCGCGGTTTGCTGCGGCAAAAAAACTCACCGCGCTCACCGAAAAACAACTCGTTGATCTAGCAATCCCTCAAAACATGTTCGAGTTTCGCTTTACCTGGGAGATCGACCATCTCGGTGTGACTGTTACCGAACAGAAGAGAGAGCTAAAACTCAAAGCGCAGCGCACTGGTCTGGAGTCCGGTTCTTTTTACTTCTCGGCCAATCCCGGCGAGGAGCCCAAACCTCTGGCGCGTGTGGCTTCAGGCGGCGAAATGGCCAGAGCGCTGTTAGCGCTGAACGCGGCGCTCAACGGCCGCCGGGGAAAAAAGACTAGCGTACAACCAACGGCCGTTTATGACGAAGTGGACAGCGGCGTCGGCGGCGCAACCGCCACTGCAATGGGCAAAAAACTCAAAACCCTGGCCACATCATCCCAGGTAATTGTCGTTACACATCTGCGCCAGGTGGCCTCGCAGGCCGATCATCATTTATTGGTCGAAAAACAATCTGACGGCGCCAGAAATCGCGTGACTGTGCGGACTCTCTCTGAAGCTGAAGCAAAACGCGAAACATTGAAAATGGTGGATTTGGGCGCCATTCCAGTTCCCTGATGACACTGGTCAATAAATTTGATTTTCTTTCTGAATAGTTCGCTTCGGGCCGAGTATACCTCATGAACAGACAGGCCGGCCAGAATCCCGAAAACAATCCCGCCGGCGAGTCTCTGGAGCGGAAAGCCCTCGACCTGCTTGCAGAAAACCCGAAAGAGGGCCTGGAAATGCTGGCAAGAGCATATCACAAAAAAGCGTATCATCTGGCCCTGGGCATTTTGGGCAATCGCGATGACGCGCTGGATGTCACGCAAGATGCATTCATTCGCGTACAGCGCTCTATCAGCAAATACGACCGCGGGCGCAGCTTTTTCCCCTGGTTCTATACTATTCTCTCTAACCTGTGCCGCACCCGCTTGAGCAGACGTTCGAAGTCATCCTCTCGCGAAACCGCCTATGAGGAATTGACGCTGGTTGATGTGTCCGCAAAAAATCCGCATGAGAATCTTGAAGCCGTCGAAGAGCTAAAGGCGCTCAGAAAGGCGCTTGGCGGACTATTATTCGCCGATCGAGAGATTATAACGCTCAAGCATTTCGAGGATTACACTTACGATCAAATTGCGGCGACACTGAATATTCCGCGCGGCACGGTTATGTCGCGCTTGTATTATGCGCGTAAGCGCCTGGCCGATTTGATGACAAAGGCCGGTCATGGGCGGGAAGTGAAAGAAAGTTGAAAGCGGCAGAGAAATACGGAGTAATATAATGGCGTTGGATAATTTCCGGGAATTGGCGGCCGGCTATGTTGATGGCGAGCTGACGCCCGAAGAAAAACGGGAGTTCGAAACCATGATGGATAAACATCCTGAACTGAGGGATGATGTGAACTCATTCCAAAAAATTAGTGACCTGACCCGGCGGGTCCGCTTTGAAGAGCTGCCGGACCCGATCTGGGAGGCATACGGCGCCTCGCTCTATCGCCGGGCCGAGAGAGCGCTGGGCTGGATTCTGTTGTCAGTCGGCGCAATGCTTGTTCTTGGATTCACAGCCTGGGGGGTTTGGGGTCAGTTTTTCATGGATTCATCCGAGCCGCTGATTCTGC
>JADFNA010000420.1 GCA_022563625.1 Candidatus Zixiibacteriota bacterium | reverse complement strand
AGCAGACATAGCGGCATATCCCATTGATATATAGAGCGTTAAAGAGGCTGCGCAGACGTTCAATTATTGCACAGGCGGTGTGAATGGATGATTGAGCGGCTACATCGATGGGAAAACGCCCATAGGTATAGGCGTTGGATTTCTTTGGTTCAAAAGATGGTCTGAAATATCTCCGCTGGCTAATACTCCGTAGCCACGCCAACGAGCTTCGGGCCAATCTGATATGCGGAGTCGGTCAAAAACCTGCGCTTGGATTTTTTCGTTTAGGACAATCCGGCGTGTAGGACTACGATAATCAAGAAGAAAGCCGAAACTTCCCCACGCGAAACTTCAGTTCATCGAACGGATAATTGTAGATAATGTGATTGTGTCACCTGGCCCGAGCTGCCGTACGTTAGACACCCAGAACTCGCGCCGCGGCCTGGTAATCCTCGGGTTTGACCCACAGCACATAACCGAAACGCCCTTGCCCGCCGCTGGCGCCATTGGCGGCATGCACATTGACACCCGCTTCGGACAGTTGTAGATGATATTTCAAAAGCGCCCCGGCGGCATCTTCACCCTGAATGAGAAACGCCTTTTTGGGACCGGTCAGCGTAACCCCTGCGGCTTCGGCCGCCTGCAGAAGCCGTTCGGCGTCTTCGGGGAAAAAATCCAGTTGTGATTTCCCGGCGCCGACGGGAAAAGCCGTAAAGGCCACCATGTTTACGTTATTGTCACGCAAATACGGCAGAAACCAGCTCCACTTACCCGCTTTGTCATCGATCACCACGTAGTAATACTCGATTTTTCTGATTGAATCGGCCATCTCTCACCTCTTTCCCGTCTCTAGCGCTAAATCTCTTCGGCCAGTTCGACAACCCGGTGATACGGTATCGCCGCCCAGCTCTCGGCCTGCAGCGCCCCCTGCGCGAGGCTGATCATGGAGACTTTCGCCGCGGTTTCATTGTCCGGCGCTTCATAGATACTGATAAAATCATACGGCCCCAGCAGACCATAGTGATCGAGGAACTTTACACCGGGACACGATTTCTTCACCCGGTCTATCCAAGTCTGCCCGATTGACGCGCGGTCGTGGATTTTCGCCGAAATATCCGGCGACAGCTTGGTCATTAAAATATAAGTAGGCATCTGAGGCTCCTTTCTGGCATAAGCCTGCCTTCGTACTTCTCAGGATAAGATAATATAGGATTCGGGCGAAGTCACCCGGAAAGAAAGGGTCCTGGGAATTTCTAAGAGCCGGTCGTTCCGCAAATAGGAGCCGGGCCGGCCGCGAAAATACGGGCGATAAGATAAGTAACATCAGCTATATTGACCGAGTTATTGCCGTCAGCATCAGCCTCGTCACTGCAGAGTGGAGCTGGACCGCCCGCGAAAATTCTGGCAATCAGGAATGTGACATCGGCGATGTTTACTGCGCCGTTGTCGTCCGCGTCACCGGCAGTGCCACAACAGTCGGTGTCACAGCCGTTCGGGATTCCGTCGCCATCAGAGTCAATGTTATCATCAAATCCGGGGCAAATGTCACAGGCGTCGCCAACACCGTCATTGTCTGTGTCTATTTGATCATTATTCGCGATCGCGGGGCAGTTGTCGTTACCATTGGAGAAAACGTCGCCGTCATAGTTTCCAAAATCCAAGATCTCAACCTCGACTGTTAATCGTGCGGATGTATCGGCGCCGGTAAGACTCACAACATGGACCGAAACTCCAATGACGGAATCAATATATGTATCACCGATTTCCAGAAGCGTCACGCGATCGGTCTGCTGATTGTTTGCATCAGTTAGTGGCGGCATATCAAGCAATAAGTTGTCGAAGTTTTTATCGAACGGGTCAACTCTTAAGCCGAATAGCCCATCAGTTCTGGTATTGTCGGTAAAGTCGTGTGCGATGGATTCATCAAAATCCAGCAGTGTTCTGAATTGATAATAATAATAGGCGGTGTCCCGAGGGATGCGGAGCGCTTTCAGACCGCTGGGTGTCTCCAAAGGTGTGAGAACATAGGTGCCACTCCTCGTTATTGTTTTAACCTGGTCCGGGTCAATCCAGCCCATTCTCTCTTTCGTTCGTGCATCAATATGTCCCTGTCCGTGGCCCATCGGACCATAGCGATCTCCAGAAACGCCGATTCCGCAAGAAGCATCTTCGTCCCACGTCCTGCTAAGGCCGCAGAACCAGCCGTTAGTGTGTTTTATATCGAATGTATGCGCCAGCTCATGTACCAGTAATCCGAAGTAATGCATTTTGCCGTTTATCCAGACAATACGTCCACTGCGAACACCTCCCTGATTGCAGGCTTTGCACACAGTATACCTTGGATGGATTATCATGACCCGGTCCCAGTCCCCACCCGTAATCCTTGGCACAAAGGGTTGCGCTTCCCACTCAATGTTGTAGCCGTCCGCGATAGCGGAATCCATCGCCGGACCAAACAATTCAGAGCGAAATTGAGAAGTGTCTAAATCATCGATAATATAAGGGCCGGCAACTTCTCCGCTTATGCGCATGCGGTCGTTGGAAAC
>JADFNA010000419.1 GCA_022563625.1 Candidatus Zixiibacteriota bacterium | reverse complement strand
GAATTCCCAATTTACAACGAATTCCCTAAATATCATTGTGTCAATCTCTTTCATCGACACAAACAACGGCTGGGCCATTGTGGATTCAATTGCTGAATCAGGAGAAGATTTTTTTGCTCTATCTACAATTATCCATACGACAGACGGTGGCGCAACATGGGTTACGCAGCTGCGGGACACTACGGTAGGAATCATTAACGTCATACAGTTCGTGGATGCCGATAATGGATGGGTGGTAGGCGACGAGGCTAAGATTCTTCGGACCACAAATGGCGGAAACACCTGGACTCCAGTGACAAATTCCGGAATAGCTGATTCTTCTACCAATGATGCATTGTTTTTCCTTGATGCAAATATTGGATGGATTAGCAGCGATGACCGGGGCCCAAATCGTGGTGTCGTTTTACATACAACAGACGGCGGCGCAACTTGGTCAACTCAAAACTCAGGCCTCAACTCTCGCATTTTTGGAGTTCATTTCATTGACGGGACCACCGGCTGGGTCGCAGCTGATGGGGGCGGTATAGCGCACACAACGGACGGGGGAATGACTTGGGCTGCCCAGTCAAGCTCCGTTACGAACAATGAACTGAACGATGTCTTTGCTCTTCCGGACGGAGTAAATCTCTGGGCTGTCGGAGAGAACGGCACAATTCTTCACACAACCGACGGCGGCAGCGTGTGGGAGATACAAACGAGCGATTTGACGGACAGGGTGGCGTCGGTCTTCTTTGTCGATGACCAAGTGGGGTGGGCAGTCGGTGGCGGCCCAAATATCTCGGGAATCGTCCGTACATCTGATGGAGGAGACACGTGGGTCAGTCAGATCACATTTACAGGTGACTTATACTCAGTTCTCTTCCTAAATGCCAATGAAGGGTGGGCAGCGGGAACCGGCGGATTGATGTTACATACAACAGACGCCGGCTCAAACTGGGTGAATCAAACCAGCGGAACTTCTAACTTACTCCGCTCGGTGTTCTTCGTGGATCAAAATTTCGGCTGGGCTGTAGGAGAGAATGGTAGTATCATACACACGAATGATGGTGGGACCAACTGGACTAACCAGTTCAGCGGGACTGCTAATCATCTCCGCGACGTCTCCTTCACAGACGCCACTACGGGAACAGCTGTGGGACTTAACGGGACAGTTATACGTACCACGGATGCCGGCGCTAACTGGATTCTACTGGACACAGGGACGGAAAGCGACGTCCACGCATTGGTGTTTGTCGACGCCGACACAGGTCATGCCGTTGGTCGCAACGGCACAATTTTTTATACCACAGACGGAGGTCAGAACTGGACAAACCAGGTCAGCGGGACCGGACAGACCCTGCGGGGAGTTGCCTTCAGCGATCCCGGCACGGGAACTGTGGTGGGTTACAACGGGACTATCCTACGCACTACTACCGGTGGTGTGGTGGTTTCGGTCGGAGAGACTGGCGCGGTTGTCACTAATCACGAGGACAGCGGTTTCGGGTCTCTGCGCGAGGCGATAGAGTTCGCGAACGGCCATGCCGGTCCCGATACGATCATCTTCAATATCCCCACAAGTGACCCCGGATTTGACGGGACGGTGTTCACGATACAGCCTCTATCACCGCTTCCTGCGCTAACAGATGACGGCACTTTTATTGATGGTTCGACTCAAACCGCCTTCACGGGGAACACCAATCCTGCGGGACCGGAAGTTGTGCTTAATGGTGATCTGGCGGGATTCGTTGGTGGGGGGCTTAACATTCATTCCAGCTACAACACCATCCACAGCCTTGTGATTAACGGATTCAACAACACGGGAATTGTCATCAAAGATATGACCGCGAATTGGAATCTTGTCACGGGATGCTTCTTGGGCACCGACCCCACCGGCACAGCTCCGGTTGGTAATGTCTTTGACGGAATTACCCTCCGAAATGGTGCCGAAAATAACCTCATCGGCGGCAGCACGGCGGCCGAGCGGAATCTAATTTCGGGCAATGGAAGAAATGGAGTCCTCATCTGGGTAGATACAAATAATAACATAATCCAGGGCAATTTCATCGGAACCGATATATCGGGGACATTGCCCTTGGGAAATTCAGCGTTTGGCGTGCAGATAGGAGAATATGCCCACGGTAACATCGTTGGAGGCACGGGAGCGGGAGAAGGTAACCTTATCTCAGGAAATGGGCTTCATGGTGTTGGTATGCTTGAGGGTTCAAGTGCCAATCTCGTTAAGGGGAACTTCGTTGGTACAGACGTCACAGGGACGATGGCGATTGCGAATGGCGACGGCGACGACTCGCTTGGCATCGTCCTGGCCGACGATGTAGCGATCCAGGGCTTCGACAACTTGGCGCGGGGTCAGTTCCTGCATCCGTTCCTCCCGGGTGACGGTACAAAATCCGGTTCCCGGCGGCAAGCTCCACCGTCGGGTGGGTTGCCATCCCCGTGCCTATCAGGGAAGCTGATCCCGTGTCTCAGAAACGCATAGCCTCCGCTGAATCCGAGCGGCCTACGCTCCGGCGCCGACGGTGCGTCAT
>JADFNA010000418.1 GCA_022563625.1 Candidatus Zixiibacteriota bacterium | reverse complement strand
GTCAATATGATTATACGTACGATAGTAAAATGCGTCAAGTGGAAAACATTAGAACCAATTGGAAGAATAATACCTGGGAAAATGCTAGTAAGAGGGAAGCAATTTATCACGATAATGCATCAGCAGTAAACCAGCGTTTTGAAAGCGATGAATTATCAGTAAAGCTATTTCCCAACCCGACAGATTTGTCCATTACAGTGGAATTTAAGGATCGTCAATATGGTGTTGCTTATGCTGATAAGAAAACACTTGAGATCTATAGTATAAACGGACAAAAGGTATTTGAAAAGGAGTTTACCGGTTTTCACACATCAGTTATTACATCTCAGATTCCGCCGGGTACTTATATATTCAAGGTATATACATCCAAACTAAATATTCCGATCAAAGTTGTGATCAACTAGGCGATAAATATTGATGGGGTTTTTATCATATCCTTTTTATACTTTTATTGATCTGATAAAATCCTGCTCATGCATTTAAAGTTATTTGCTAGGTTCCTGGTATTTGCTCTCCTGAGCAATACCCTCTATTCTCAACAAGTTAAACCTACCAGTAAGGAATCACTAAGCCGGTCAATTCAGGATAGGAATACTTTGCTAAAAAATTCATTCCTGAAGAAATATCCTGTTAAATCAATTGGCCCGGTTGTACAAGGTGGCAGGATCTCAGATATCGCTGTCAGCGCTGACAATCCCAAGACCTTCTATGTGGCATATGCTTCGGGAGGGCTTTTTAAAACAACTGATAATGGCGTTTCATTCAAACCTATTTTTGACCACCAGGATGCACTTACGATCGGAGATATTGCTGTAGCTAAAACTGACGACAATATTATTTGGGTAGGTACTGGTGAGAAAAATAGCGCCATAACCAGGAAAGAGCGCCCGCGAGCGCGCCACCCGTGAGGACAGACGCTCATAAGCATCGAAGCTGAGCAATGCCGCCTCACAGACAAGAGTCACGATTGGGGACTCGGCCCTGAGCGTCTGCGCGTTGTCCGCCGAACGAGTCTTGATTGTGAAAACACCTCCCGGCACACGAATTATGATGTGGCCCGGATCAACCGCAATGCTGGTTTTTAATTTGGAGACGCGCTCCAGCCAGTCCTTGATGTAACCGAACTCGCGGCTCGTCAGTTCGTACGAGTTCGCCACCAGCCACGCCACCTCGCCTGCTGCGCGCCCCTGGTATTCCCCGAGAAACGCCAGTATCGTCTGAAGAAACTTCATCGCTCCTGAAATCGACTTGCCGCTCTGTTCTCCCCCGGCAAGAAGAGATGTCAGGTGTGTGTCCCGGAGGTAATCGTCCTGATAGGAATACGGATGCGGAAGCGAGGGGGCGAGGGTTTTCTTGCACGCCGGACAGAACTCCCCGGTCGGAACGAAACCGCATTCGGGGTGGTCGTTCCAGTCTGAAGCCTCCAGTTGCTTCCAGAAAAGCTCGATGTCCTCTCTGGGAAGCTGGTGAAGTTCCTGGCGTTGTGTCACAGTGACCACTTATCCGTCGCCTACCATCACTTCGACTTCCTCATCTGAGGGCCAGTCAGGCGGGAACACGATGGTGTGGATAATGCAATTCTTACCGTCACGTTCCGGTTCGTACTGAAGCCGGGTAAAAATTGCGCCTTCTCCAAAACGGTCCTGAATCAACCACCGTAACATGGCGCCCTTTGCCATGCTGTCTATCTCGCGCGCAGTACCGGCCGTCTGTTCTTTTGTCAACTGGGTCAGTATCGAAAGACGTTCTGCCATCTACCCCTCCTTTGCTGTTTCGCAATCACCAGTGGCCTCGCATGGACTTCGCCCGTCACCGGGCCAGTATGCCACCACCAAAAAGGCAATGATGACTATCGCGATGAGGAAGCGTGTCACGCGTTAAGAAATTCCTCCCTGATCGCCGGAGGGATATCTGGAATGAGTCCCTCAATCCCAGCTAGAATTGAGGCCGGAAGGGGAGTAATCAAATCCTCGCTGGCGACTGCACCCAACGCCTCTTCCAGTTGAATCGCTTCCGCCCAGGATAGTTTCTTTTCTTCTATCATTTCTTCTTCGGCCGGACGGGAGGCTGCGGCCGGGGTGCCTTGCGCCGCACTGCGGGTCTGTGGCCGCCAGGATGCTTAGCCATTTCGCTCCCCTTTTTTCTTCCTCTCAACTACCAGAATCTTCTCGTAGGTGAGATCGCGGCGCAGGGCGGCCGAAGTCACGTTTGCTTTACTGGCCTGGTCCCGCCTCCAGACACTGGCGCGATAAAACGCCTGCCTCATTTCGTTAGCCAGTTTCCCGAGACGATGCCACCTTTCACTTTCGGTGCGCTGTTTCACCAGACTGTTCCTTCCTGAATATAAGCTCGCGGGTTCCTGTTTCTTCAAGATGGTCCTGTATTCGCACCGACCAGTCTTTTGTGGTCAACCTGTAAATGATCTCCTCTCCGGCCTTCGTTCGCAGCAACCTGAAGCCGTCCTCCTCGATGCTCCATTCCTCCGGCTCCTTGAGGTTCGTCGTCGCGCTATATTCAACTTGAACGCC
>JADFNA010000417.1 GCA_022563625.1 Candidatus Zixiibacteriota bacterium | reverse complement strand
CCGTTAGCTTTCAGGATTTGCATTGTTAACTGTCCGAGCAGACCGAGACCGACAACGGCGATTGTCTCACCCAGTGTTGGATTCGCCTGGCGCACTCCCTGCAGCGCGATAGCGCCTAATGTGACAAAAGACGCTTCCTCCATGCTGACACGCTCTGGAATCGGTACCGTGAGATTCTTTGGCACAAACACCATTTCCGCATGACAGGCATAGCCGAATCCTGCCGCAGCCACCCGCTGCCCGAGCGCCAGTTCGGTGATTTCAGGTGATAACTCGCTGATTACTCCTGCACAGCTATAACCAAGCGCTACCGGCGCTTCAAGGCGGCCCTTGACTTTTCGGTATGTGTTCAGGAGTCCTTCGGTTTTCACTTTGGAAATCACCTGACGCACCAAATCAGGACGCTGCCGGGCCTTGCCCACAATCGATTTTTCCGCTAACTCAATAATCGCGCGCTCAGTTCCGGCTGAAATGAGTGACGCACTGTTCGCTATCACCACCCCGCCGACTTTCAGGGCCGGCGCCGGAAGTTCCTCAATTCGTAATTCACCTCGCTTAGGATATTGCAACGCTTGTTTCATCAGACATATTCCTTTATGACAGCCATGTTGTTGTTATTTGCTTGTTTGCTCTTCTAGCGAATTTTTGCCGCTGGCCTTCTTATGGGCGACGCGCCCGTGCGTGACAGGCGCCCTGCTACATCAGCAAACACAGTCACTGAAGCTGCTTCAATTCCCCGGTTGAAGACCAATCTTCGTTCGGACCCCCGGGCGGATTTCACAATGGTCCTGCTAACCGTTTGCGAGGCGCTTACATTTGTGCGATGCGTTAGTGGGCATGATTCAATCGGCGCAAACGAATAATAATCCTCAGGCATTTCCGCGAAGCGCTGAATAACATCTGCGCAATACTCATTGTCACCGACAGTGATACAAACACAGTCGTCCATCTGCGGCATAGAGCTGCAGTCGTCTGCCAATATATTCCTTTTCCCCAAAAACGTAACGACTTTCAAGGGACATGAGACTTTTAGCAATACAGAGTCTGTGGGTGTGTTTTTACTTTCGATTCCGAACTGACGCAATCCCAGCGCAAGGTATGTGCGGTTCTCTCTTACCTGCCGCATATATTCCGCTGACAGACGCGCATGATCCAGAGCAGCAATCGCCCCCGCCTGGATCGGAGCGGCGATTCTCTGCTGGGGCCGGACAGGATTAATACAGTTGAGAATGTCCGGGGACGCCAGCGCATAACTGCAGGGAAAGACAGACATCCCCAAAGCCCCGGCAAGCCTGCGAATGACTATCAAATTATCATAGCGCCTGACAAGCCGGCTGCAGGTCTGTCCATAGAATTCAAAGTATGCTTCGTCAACAATTACGAGCGCGTCAGGCGCTGAAACAAGCAGCCGCTCGATTTCAACATTTGAACGCACTGTCCCGCTGGGATAGTTCGGGTTCATTAGATATATCAGCTTTGTCCTCGGAGTTATGCTCGGAGCCAGGCTGGGTAAGTCAGATACGAACGGGTCCCTGGCGAGTTCCAGGCGGACCAGCGCACCGCAACTCTCCGCGCATGAGCGGAACTGCGCCGGGACAGGGCCGGCAATTAGCGCCTCATCCCCATTATCCAGATACGCTCGGCAAACATATTCCAGCGCGTCTCCCTCCGCGCCGAACGGCAGGACAAATCTATCCTCAAGACCGGCATAGTCCGCCAGTTTTGAGGTCAACTCCGAGGTGTCAGTGTAGAAATCCACTCTGCCAGAGGCGCTGAGCGTAGAGTCCGCTATGGCCCTGGCAATTTCACCGGACACCGGGTTACCTGGCGAGTCGAACTTGAAAGCCCGCGCCTTATCGATGTTAAGTGGATCACGTTCAAGATTTTCTAGCGCTTGCATAATTAATTTTCCTTCTCAGTTGCAATGCGCGCAGCGTTGTGCCTTGCGCGATGAACGTCATCACTCATTCTTTCTGCGATTCTATTTGGAGCAGACTCGAATACTCTGTTTTTCATTTGAACCGCAACTTCAGGCTGTTCGGCGACTGTTTCACGTCTCCGTTTTAGCGTCAATGTCTGACGCGTATTTCGCCGTTCAGCAGGGCAGAGTTTCTCGAAAAAAGCAAAGGATTCTTCGGCCATCTTTCTCCAATCAAAATCCAGGCTCCGCCGCCGGGCTCGGTCCTTCATCGCCTGGCGTTTCTGTTCATCATTCAAAAACTCCAGCGCCAGTTCGGCCAACAGTTGAAAATCCCGGGGCGGAAAATACGCCGCGCCTGGACCGCCCACTTCTCGCAAAACCCCAATGTCGCTCGCCAGAACGCAGGCGGACTCACGCATCGCCTCCACCAGAATTATTGAGAAACTCTCCAGAAACGAAGGAAATATAAACAATTTACACTTTTGATAATGCCAGCGAAGAGATTCTTGATCCAGGTTTCCCACAAACTTGACTTCACCGACAAGCGAGCGCTGATGGATAATCCGCTCGAGTTTATCTGAATATTCCTGATCGTAGTTTTGCCCGGC
>JADFNA010000416.1 GCA_022563625.1 Candidatus Zixiibacteriota bacterium | reverse complement strand
ATCTGTGGGGTAGATTATTGGCGCAATTAATTCGCCTATTCTGGGGGAACATACACTAATTCCGACAGGTAGTGTATCACTACTGGCGTGAAATGTCGGCATGGGAATGAGCGCTCGGTGGACTTTTCCCGCGCCGTATCATGTGTTGGCCCTGAAGGCCATTGCTCGCGCGATTGCGGGAGAATTGACATGATTGTTATAGCTCATTTACGATTCATTTCACCGGCGGTTTTGTTCATCATTGCTTTGTCTCAGACAAGCGGCGCTTTTGAGAGAGGACAATTTGAACTGGGTGTCGATGGTTCAGCCGGCCGGGTTTTGCTGGAATTCACGGACCATCAAACACGTGTGCGTTTTCCGACAAGGGTACGGATGGGGATAGCGACGGCCGGCAGGGAAGCGATTGAAATAGCATCGACCTTCGATTTTGCCTCACAGAGCGGGAGTCACAGCTCTGTAATTGATCTGTCGTTTGCCATCTCTTTCCACTTCCGATCGCAGGTTCGCGGACAGAGCGGTTGGTTTGTTCAACCAATTGGACACATGACACTGTACACTCAGGGCAACAGGAACTCGACCTCAAGCAGATTCCAACTTGGATTCGGCGGAGCCGTAGGATACAAAATATTCGCTCAAAATGGTCTTGGGCCCAGATTTGACATATTTTTTCTACGCCGTTTCGAAAGGTCTTTGGACCGCTTTACTAATACTATTGGTGTTCACTTCGGGATTTCGTTTTTTCCCAAGCAGGGGAAAAACAAGACGGATATATGAGCGTGAAACTAACACTGAGAGACGCGTTCACCAGCCAGCCGCTCTTCGGCAATCCCTCTAAGCGTATTTTCTTGTCTCAAGAGCGCTGATCGATTGACATTGCCCTGCGCAAGTCGGGTGGCGGAGCCAGCGACAATGGAGCAAATTTTTACCGGATACGAGACAGCTTTTTTTTGCTCAAACTCGGCCTGTGTTTGGTTGGCGGCTTGGTGATCGGAATTGAGCGAGAGACAAAGGGCAAGTTCGACTGAAATAATGTCAACTCTGCCGCCAGTATCCGGCTTTCGGCTTCAATCGCTCTCGGATTGAGCTAGCGCCTAATTGGGGCCAGCGCAACAGTTTAGGCGGAGATCATCGCCCGCCTGCCGACGTTTCGCTAACGGTAACAATCCCTCATCATTATCCGAATAAATATCTCCAGCCAGAACCATTTCGCTTGACCGTCATGGTCGCCGGGGATATGCTTCTGTTATGCCAGCGCAAAATACACCGGGAGAAATCAGGCTTGAATCCTATAATGTGAACGGTATTCGGGCAGTTGAGAAAAAAGGGTTTCTCGACTGGCTGGCCGAATCTGCTCCGGACATTCTATGTTTACAGGAAACCAAAGCCAGCCCCGACCAACTTTCTGAAAAATTGCTGGCGCCGGATGGATATAAGAGTTATTTCAATTCCGCCGAGCGCAAAGGATATAGCGGTGTGGCCGTTTACAGCAAACAGGAGCCACAGAAAGTTACAACAAAATTCCCCGGTATTCTTGATAAGGAAGGCCGTGTGATTCGGCTGGATTTTGAGAGATTCGTATTGCTGAATGTGTATTTTCCCAACGGCAAAACGGGAGCGGAGCGGCTGAAATACAAAATGGACTTTTATGCCGCGTTTCAAAAATATGCCGCCGGTTTGCGCAGTAAGGGGCTGGAGATTCTTGTTTGCGGTGATGTTAACACGGCGCACAAAGAAATCGACTTGTCACGCCCGAAGGAGAACGCGAAAGTCAGCGGATTTCTGCCTCAGGAGCGGCAGTGGATCAGTGACCTTGTCGCTGACGGATTTCTGGACACTTTTCGTGTGTTTGACCGCCGACCGAACCAGTACAGTTGGTGGGATATGAAAACCCGGGCGCGCGAGCGAAATGTTGGCTGGCGGATTGACTACTGGCTTGCCACATATGGACTTGGGCCGAGATTGCTGGATGCGTATATCAAGCCGGAAGTTGACATGTCAGATCATTCTCCGGTGGGAATCAGGATGGTTATATGATTCGTGAGATCAATCGAAGTGTAAAATGAATGGGCAGAGCGCCCGGCATGATGAGGGGCGCTCGTTATGTTGCGGTTTCAATAATGTGTATTTACACAATAATACTATATCCCAGGGAGGTGAATTGTGAGAGTAATCGTGAGAAACTTATCAGTGAATGAGCGCATGCGTCTGTTATTCCTGACGGCGCTAGTATCCGGAGCGCTGATTTTGTCAGTGGGATGCGGTGAATCGAAGAGCGGTGAAGCCGAGGCGAAGGCTGACGCGGCGCCAGCCGAAGAGCAAACAACGGACCAATCCGCAGACGGAGTATCCGATCAAACTCAGGCTGAAGAGAAAACCCGGCCAAAAGCGCCCCCTGCAAGAGCTGGTGAAACTAAAGCCACCGATCCAAAGGCCACGGAACCAGGGACCGTTGAAATCCCGTCGGGCATGAATCTCGTGATTGAACTGCAGGAAACAATCGAAACCGGACAGGTCGAGAGTGGAGATAATTTC
>JADFNA010000415.1 GCA_022563625.1 Candidatus Zixiibacteriota bacterium | reverse complement strand
GGGATGACTGAATGTTCTCCTGTCATTTCTTTTAACCGGCCCGGCAAGAGTGTCATCGGTTCTGTGGGTCCGGCGCTGCCGGGTTGTGAATTGATGATTGATTCGCCAAACGGGGAGGGCATCGGAGAAATCCTTGTGCGCAGCGCTTCGGTTACTCCCGGTTATTTGAACGACGAGGCCAAAACTCGTGAGATTCTGCGTGATGGCTGGCTGGTGACCGGTGATCTGGGGAAAATAGTCAATGGACATCTCTATATATCCGGACGTGTGAAAAATTTGATTGTCTCGGCCGGAGGCAAGAATATTTATCCTGAGGAAATTGAGACAAAGCTGCTGGAATCTAACTTGATATCCGAGGCGCTGGTGATTGGCAGAAAAAAAGAAGGCAGGCAGGGCGAGGAAGTTACGGCCCTGATTTTCCCGGACGCTGAAGAACTGGCGCTGCACGGAGGAGACCCAGATGCGGACGGCGGCGCTGATTTAATAAATGAAGTTGTTGCGGCGCTCAACCGCAGTCTCGCGGACTATAAGCGCATTGCGAACTGGGAAATCGTTGACACGGAATTTGAGAAAACGGCTTCCCGCAAAATCAAGCGGTCTCTCTATCATTGAAACCATTGCATTGATACCAGTGCATTGATACCAGCGCCGATTGGGTTTGTTGAAATGTCCCGATGAAATGTCACGATGAAAAGTCCCGCTGGATAGCAGGGAGAGTTCCGTAGCTCCTGCGTTTGCGGGGCGGAGAAGCCAGACGGGCGCTGTTAAGAGATAAGGTCGGATTTCCCTCTCGCTTGCGCCCGTTCGGGACGCCGGCCTGCCTCTTATCAAGACTTTTCCAACAGTCCCCCAATTTTCGGGTCCGGCATTTTACTTCAAGTTCAATCTACTTATTATTCCTAAAATCCTTATCATCACTGCTGGCCCGATTCTGGTATTTTCCACGGGTCCCAAGAGGAGGGAACTACGGTGAGTGTCAGCATACATTCAGTGCAATATGTCGAAGATCAATTGGAGATAATCGACCAGAGGAAGCTTCCCGGCAAGTGGGAAACGATTCGCACGACAGATTATCGTGAAGTTGTCGAGGCGATCAAAACTATGGCTGTCAGAGGCGCCCCGGCTCTGGGAATCGCCGGGGCCTATGCGGCCGCACTGGCTGCCGCCGAAGCGGCCCGGGCGAATGAACCGAAGCCTTTGTCTTTCGTTAAGTCGGCAATGGCTGAAATCGCACAAGCCCGGCCTACTGCCGTCAATTTGCCAGCCGCAATCAAGCGTCTGGGCCGGTTCGTTGATCAATCTGCGCAGACTGTTAGTGAAGAGCTGGCCAATTTGCTCCTGTCCGAGGCCCATGCGATCCGGCGTGAAGATGAATTGATGTGCAACCGGATCGGCAATTTTGGCGCGAAGATAATTCCGGAGGATAGCGCGATTCTTACCATCTGCAATACAGGAGCTCTGGCCACTGGTGGTATCGGCACCGCGTTGGGCGCTGTGTATACGGCCAAGAACCTGAACAAAAACCCAAAAGTGTATGTCTGCGAAACCCGCCCGGCGCTTCAGGGCTCGCGGCTGACGGCCTGGGAGCTCGAACGAGCGAATATAGACTGCACGCTGATTGTGGACAGCGCAGCCGGGGCCCTGTTCGCCGAAGACAAAATTGATGTAGTGATTGTCGGCGCCGACCGTATTGCTATAAACGGAGACACCGCCAACAAAATTGGCACCTATATGCTGGCCCAGTTGGCCAAAGTCCATGATGTGCCATTCTATGTCGCGGCGCCGGAAACGACATTTGACAGAAAACTTCCCGAACTGAATCGCAGACACATTGAACAACGGCCGGCGTCGGAAGTGACGAGCTTTGCCGGCATTTGTGTGGCTCCGGAAAATGTTGATGTTTACTCGCCGGCATTTGATATCACTCCCCGTGAATTGATCACCGCTTATATTACTGACAAGGGTATGCCGCGCGGGGGGAGATGGGATGAAAGAAAGTCATAGCGTGTCCCGTAACCAGTTGGAGTTGAATTATGATCTGTTTGAAAGTTTT
This sequence comes from Candidatus Zixiibacteriota bacterium, assembly GCA_022563625.1. Lineage (GTDB taxonomy): Bacteria > Zixibacteria > MSB-5A5 > GN15 > JACZUZ01 > JADFNA01. The sequence continues at coordinate 494 of JADFNA010000415.1, read as the reverse complement.
GCTCCTGTGGCGCCGGTTACATTCGATGAGGTTGAAAGCGTTTTACCGTCGATTGCTGAGTTATATGAGCGCTTCGAAATGTGCAATGAGCACCACTTTGGCGGTACTCTGCCCGCGGCGGAGATTAGCTATTCAAACAGGCTGCTGGCTGCAGGGATTTGTTATCCAATAGAAAAGAGAATAAAAATCGGGGTGCGGTATCACAAGTTGTTTGTCAGCGAAGTTTACGACACATTATTGCATGAGATGATTCATCTGATAAATCCCACCCATGACAGCCATTTTTGCGCCACAGCTCGCCGGGTCGGCGCGCCGCTTCATGCCCGCTATCACCCGGACCTGCGTCAGGCGCCGCGGTATCTATACCGCTGCCCGGTTTGCGAATCTGAGTATCCGCGCCGGCGCCGATTACGTGAAACATCCTGCGGCGGCTGTTCGGGCGGCGCCTATGATTCCCGCTTCAAGCTCAAACTTGTTGGCAGCGCCAGGCGGCG
>JADFNA010000414.1 GCA_022563625.1 Candidatus Zixiibacteriota bacterium | reverse complement strand
CGAGGCGCCAATTAGCGGAATCGGCGAACTCGGAGAGAAAGCAATATGCAATGCGACCGCGGCAATCCCCCCCACCAGATAAAAAAGCAAAAAGCGGGTGTGGCCAAAATAGTCTTCGACGTTGTTCCCATAAAACCAGAGATACAGCATGTTCCCGCCTAAATGCATCAATCCACTATGCATGAACATACTGGTAAATGGGGTCGCCAGAATTGAAAACGAAATACTCTCAGAACTGAACCCTCTCAGATTCCCCAGCTCGCGCGCCACTTCGGCGGAAACTTCCTCCAGATGCGTTATTTCATACGGAATTATTCCATACTTGAATGTGAGAAACGACGCCATGTTGGCGCTCTGAATCAGGTCTGTCAGAAAGTATACAATTACATTCAGGGCGATCAGCCCGACAGTCACATACGGCTTGCGCAGTGTCGGGTTGTCATCTTTTAGTGGAAGAAACATGGCCTATTATTCTACGTAAAACACCTCGCGGCGTTGCCTTTCATTTCCAGCGTTATCGCGCACGATAAACACCAACTCATGGGTCCCCGGCGCCAGGTCAGCCGCCGGACGGGCGCGGAACGTAAAGTCCTCAGCGTCATATTCGGGAATAAGCCACTCTCCGTCAATACGCACGTCAAATAACGTATCCACCCAGATTCCGGAAAGCGCGTCTTCAATTTGCGCCGTCACCTGCGGGCGCCTGGATTGTAACGGTGTTGTCCCGCCCGGACGAAGTCTACTAATTTGCGGAGCAACTCGGTCAATCATCAGGGCATACACACCATTCTCGTAAGTCTCGGCCCAGAACACACCGTCTTCGAATTGCGTATCAAACCAGTCCCACTTGTCTTTCTTTTTGGAGAGCTTGCAGATCGCCACGTTAAGCGCCGGGTCAAGCGCCGCTTTCGGTCTGATACCTACCCTGACCGGATAATCATAGCGAAAATCCAGCGGCCCTACAACAAACGGCCCGGCGGCAATCGCCCGGGGTTGCGGCATAGGACCGTCAGCCTTGCCGAACTCCAGCATACGCGGCCGCTCCAATCCGCCAAGCGGGGCGTAAAAGGTCCCAGTTTCAGCCACATGTTCGCGATACACCAATCCGCTGTCACCGCCCAGAGCAGCCAGATGCAGGTTCTCTATAAACCTTATCGCCTGCTCTTCATGCTCACTCCGGTACGCTTCCAGGCGCACGATTTTCGCCAATAATGTGTCCGGCGGCAAAAATGCGATAAATTTTTGCGCGCCAATTTGAATCGGCCGTAGTTCGAGTGAGCGCCCATTAGCGGTCATCGCTCGCAACTCAGGAGATCGGGTGGTTGGCGCCGAGGTTTCCGCTATAACATACAGACCGCCGTCAGCCAGTTCGTACGAAAGTTTAACTTTCGTCTTATCGCTCATTGGCGCGCTGGAGAAAATCAAATCCCCTCTTGACCACCCGTCATTCCCTTTCAACGCCAGTCGAAACACACCGCGGCGGCTGACCGAGTTCATGTCATCAATCGTAATCCGATAGGCGCCTGCTTTCAGGCTCTTTACAGCCGCCTCTTTGTAAAGCGCCCATCCTCCGCCTGTTTTTAATCGTGCAACCTGCAATGTAGCCAGATCAAGTGTGTCTGAAAGAAGTTTCTCCCCGATTGGCGCCACCAGAGCAGAGGTGGGACCTATGTCAATCAATCGAAAGAGCGGCCGGCCCGGCCCATAGGCAAAATTAAAATTAAGCGTCGAGAGATTCCCGGATGCGTCAGACACCTCCACCCTCGCCGGAAAAACTCCCGATCGTCCTCCCGACACAAAATCAGGAAAACGCCCGGCCCGGAGCCACTGGCGTGAATCAAAACAACCGTCATTCGAGTCGCGCTGAAAAAGCAGGTACGCGTTCTTGTCGCCCATATGCGCCATGCCCTGTTCATAGACGCAAGACGCCAGCGAACCCTCGCTATAGCTGAGCGAATCAAGGCTGAGTTCATACAGTAATCGATATTCTGGCTTGTCATTATTTGATTGCGCATTGTTTGACTTCGGGTCAACCGGACTTGAAACGAAAAAACGCAAACTGTGCGGACTCGAATCAAATGTCCTGTTCGTGGGAAAATCGCGTGCGCTCACAATCAGGCCAAACTCAGCGCTCAAATAGGGCTGCGCTTTTAGCGTGTAACGCCGCACACCGTTCGGGCCAACTCCGGCGAATTCAGTCTGAATCGTACGCCGACGCCGGCCGCTGGCAAAAACCGACCTGCTATCGACATACTCAAACGTCACCGACAGAATCTCCGGGCCGTCAGTGTCTTTGATCCACAACCCCTGTCCCAGAGGCGAACGCGGCACGTTGGATGTGTCACGCACTTCGAAATGTAAATGCGCCGCGCCGATTCCCGTCTTGCCCGAAAAAGCGATTGTATCTCCCTGCTTGACGACAAACTTGTCCGATTCAAACCACTCACGAACAAAATATCTCTGCTCTTCGCGCTGGCGGGTTTTTATGAACTCATCTACTCCGCCGGCAAATCTGTCTAAATGCGCAAAAACGTATGTGAATCCGTT
>JADFNA010000413.1 GCA_022563625.1 Candidatus Zixiibacteriota bacterium | reverse complement strand
AACCATCTTATCCATCATGAATTGACACATGCGGTCATTTATGACCTGATTTTTGGCGGCTCTTTTAGTTCTATTATCTCACGCCAGCGGTTTTTCAATCTGCCTCTCTGGTTTGCCGAAGGCTACGCCGAATACAGCTCCCGTGACCACTGGCACTATCGCTCGGACATGATAGTCCGTGACGCGACCATCAATAGTTATCTGCGCCCTCCGGGTGTTATGGGTATCCTGGCCTACACCGAGGGTTCAATGCTGGTGCGTTATATCGCCGACACCTACGGCGAGGAAAAACTGGGTGAGATACTGCGCAAGGGCAAGATACTTTTGTCCATTAAACGCGCGGTTAAGGCGGCGACCGGAGTCGAGATCAAAAAAATCTGGGCCGATTATCAGCTTTATCTCAAACAGCGCTATTGGCCGGAGATCGCCGAGCGAAAGATGCCCGACAAAATCTCCAAGCAATTAACAAAACACGGCCGCGACGGCAGCTACTTCAACGAAAAACCGGCCTTCTCTCCCAACGGCGATGTCATCGCTATATTTTCTGATCGCGCCGATTATACCGAGATTTTTCTGATCTCGGCGACTGACGGCCGTGTCGTCAAAAAAGTCACCAAAGCCTCGCGCAGCGGCGATCTGGAATCACTGCACAGCTTTTTCTCCGGGATAACATTCTCCCCGGATGGCGAGAAACTCTGTTTCGTCGCAAAATCAAACGGATACGACGCGCTCTTTTTCATGAACATCGCGAATCGCAAAGTGTATTTGAAAAAACGCGTGAATGCTTACGGCCTGCTCTCACCCATCTGGTCGCCCGAAGGCGACCGGGTGGCATTCAGCGCCCTGATGAACGGCCGGCGGGACATGTTTATTTTTGATATCGAACAGGATATACTGACACCATTGACGAATGACCTCCATGACGACCGCGATGCATCCTGGATGCTAGACGGCCGGACACTGGTCTTTTCTTCAGACCGGCCCCACCCCGAAAACAACGAAGAGCGCGATGTGCAGGTTGATTTGACGGAAAATTTCCTTGAAGCCGGGGGAGGGCCGCTCAGGTTTGGCGCCTACAATCTGTTTACTTTGAATATCGATACCAGAGAAGTGACACCACTGCCGGTCGGAGAGGGCCACAATATTGAACCGGCGGTCTCTCCTGACGGCAAGAAAATCGTATTTGTCTCGAATAGAAATGGAATCGACAACCTGTACCTGCATTACTTCGATTCAACCGGGGCAATCGCTATCACCGATCTGTTGACCGGCGCAGGCTCTCCCAGTTGGGCGCCGACGGGGAAGAAAATCGCATTTAGCTCATTCAACAGCGGCGGCTTTGACGTATTCCTGCTGGAAGACATTTTTCCGGCTGGCAACCAGGGCGAACTGGAGTTGACTGACTTTTACCTGGGCAAGTTTCGTAAGGACTATGTTGAGCTGGACGCGAATGACGAGGCGCTAAACCTGGATGCGCCCATCTGGTCGCCAAAAACGCTGGGCTGGGAAGAATCAGGCGGCGAAAAACAGAAACCGCCGGTCTCACTCGTGGCCGACTCTGAATCAAGCGGGGTGGCGACAATATCCACAGACACCAGCGGAATTACCAGCGACGGCGATTTCGTGTTTGTTTCCGGGCCGTCTAAGACCGCATCTGATGGAGACAGTGGTTCGGACGCCGACAATGGAGAGAAAGGACAATCTGAGAGAGAGGACCCCGAGGATGATCCATTCGCCCCATCGCACGGCGGCGATCCTCTCAGTCCGCTGTTGACTGATGTTCCCGACGATGACCTGGATGGAGTAAACAGAGGCCGGTTCGACGTGCGCGACGAACTGTCTCCAATTGAAGGTAATCGTGAGGGCGATGAATATGTAGTCAAACCGTACAAGGTGAAGTTCACCCCGGATTTTGTTGCAGGAGGGCTGAACTTTGATTCATTTTTTGGACTTCGCAGCCAGGGTTTTTTCCTGCTCAGTGATTATCTCGGTAATCGCCAGATTCTCATTGGCGCAGACGTTTCCGGTGACATTGACAGATCAAACGTGCAAGCATACTATTTTGATAACACCAGACGCACCCGTCTGGGGACCGGATTGTTCCACACCAAAAACTTTTACCTGGATAACCGCAGCCGACTTTTCTCTGACCGTTTCTTCGGGGCCACGGGATTAGCGTCCTATCCATTTTCGACTTTCTCCAGGGTGGACTTTTCGGCGACTTTAACTTTTGTCAGTCGTAATTATCATAATGCTGTAGAGTTGCGAGACTCTCGCACGACACGGGCGGCAACACTCGGGTTGTCATACACGCATGACAACGTGCTCTGGGGATTGACCGGGCCTGTGAACGGCGGCAGATCAAAGCTTACCTTCTCGGTAGCGAAAGACTTTTTCTCCAATACCCACCGTGTCTTCAGAGTTCCTAACCCCCGATCAAGGAATGACTCGATCGCCGTGGCTGAGATATTCCGTCAGAATCCAAGCGCTTCTCTTGACTCTACTGTCAGCGCGCTTTATTATCTCGCGGTAGAACTAGATCACCGCCGTTACTGGCAT
>JADFNA010000412.1 GCA_022563625.1 Candidatus Zixiibacteriota bacterium | reverse complement strand
GAGCCTGCCTGTATCTGGCGTCGTTTTGAGGCACCCGAAGTGTTGACGGGTCCAGGCGCCTCCCGCGCCGGGTTTCCAGGGCGTCGGCTCAGGTCCGGAGGCCCCCTCTGAAGGGGCCGGTTAGCAGCGCAAGAAAACCGAACACGCCGCCGACAGCCATTCCGATGATCGATGCGGCTGCTGCTGCGATAACGGCCAAACAGCGCCGTGAGTTTTTCCCCGGCATCGCTGATTGTTGCGGTCTCGACATCCCCGGCCAGTCCGCGCCAGACTTTCCCCGTATACAGGGGATCAGTGGCCAGACGTTCGTCGAGTATAAAAAAACTTTGCGCATAGATTTTGTCGGAGAGAGAAACGGTGACACCGCCGCGAAGGCGCTCCAGAGCCGCCGAACGGCGATTTTGCTGGCTCTGAAAACTTTCCGCCGGAGAGACGAACCAGCGCAGTGATTTCTCCGAGTTTGACCAGTACGGAAACAGCCGATCCGACAGCGCATAAGGTGATGTCGAATCCCGGACTACTATATAGGGGGCCAGTTGAAAATCCAGATCGTTTGAGGAGGCGGCCTTTACGCGCTGGTTCCACAAATAATACAGATCAGCTCCGGGATCGCCTAGCGGCGCAATCTGAGCTGAAACAGTCAGACATGGGAGAAACGATAGAAGGCTGGCGATGATATATGTTGTTTTCATTTTCGGCCATCCTATTGCCGATACGCGCAGGTTTTCCGGGCGGCGCGCTTCACCCGGTGTATAGCCCGTGAAACCGCTATTGTCCGGCGCCCTTGAGCACCGTTGGTATCGTCCGCGCCAGAATTTTTGTATCCAACCACAACGACCAGTTGTCAATATATTCCAAATCAAGTTTCATCCAGGCGTCAAAATCTATCGCATTGCGTCCGCTGACCTGCCAGGTGCAGGTCACGCCGGGTTTAACAGCAAGTTTGCGCCTCTGCCAGGTCTCAAAGCGGGACACTTCATCCGGCAGCGCCGGACGCGGCCCAACCAGCGACATGTCGCCTCTCAGGACATTCAACAACTGCGGCAACTCGTCTATTGAGTATTTGCGAATGAATCTCCCGACAGGTGTGATTCTGGGATCATGCTTGATTTTGAAAACCGGGCCTGACATTTCGTTGCCGTCGGCCAGCGCGTCTTTACGCTGTTCTGCATCCGCTGTCATACTGCGAAATTTAAACAGGGTAAACGGAGCGCCGTTTATTCCCAACCGTGTCTGCCTGAACAGGACCGGGCCGGTGGATGTCATTTTGATCATGGCTGCAGTCATGGCCATCAGGGGAGAAACGATAATCAGCGCCACTCCTGCAATCAGCTTATCGAGTATTTCCTTTACAACAGTTGACAGTCCCTCTTCTTTTGCGGAACTGTATACCAGCGCCGGCCGGCCGTTGAACATTTTCAATCGGCACTCACTAACAGTTGACTGATAAATATGCGGCATCACACACACCGGCACACCCATACGCTCGGCTATATCGAACACCGCCTGGCTGTGCTGCAAATCTTTGTGTTCGGCAGCTATAAACAGCAAATCAACCTGCCGGTTGAGAATCGTTTCCCGCAGCGCTTTAAGCCCGCCAATCAGCGGCGTGTCGCGATAACTCCACAGACCGCTGGCATGCGGGTCAATGAATCCTATCGGCGTGATGTCCGATTGCGGATTCGTGAGAAGCATATCAACAACCAGTTTGCCCTTGCGTCCGGTCCCATACACAAGCGCCGTGCGCGACGCTGCATCACCTTGCGAATCATTTGTTAATCCAGAAGCGCCGGAACCCGGCAGGCCGCTCTTTCCCTTCCTGGTGACAAATATCATTTGTGAAACACAAAACGGAATGAATTGGATTATCATATTGAGAACGATGAATGTCAGAACAACGGACCTCGCGATAGGAAATTCGGCAAGATACAACACAGTCATAAATCCCAGAGCATATTTGATTTCACTTTTGAAATTATTGAACAGCAACGTGAAGTCACTGTTTGAGCCAAGACTATCCTTAAATCCACACTGCAGGCGGATAAGCGCCCGCAGAGACACGCTCAACAATGTGAGTGCAAGCGCTTCACGGACGCCGAATGTTATGTCCCAGACACTGGCGGCGGCTATGGCGGCCGCCAGAGTCAGAGCGAGTCGCAAAGGCAATCCGGCCAGCAGCAGCGGCAGGCGTGACGAGGAAATGTTCATGAGGATTTAGCGCTTCTACTGTTTCCGTTATAGTGTTACTATCGCTTTACCGCGGCGTGAGCGGTTTCAGCCAAACTTTGAGCGTACTTTCGCGCCAGGTCACAGCGCTGCCAGCGGGTTTTAACATACTCCCGTCCGCGGGTCCCCATGCGCCTGGCGGAATCCCGGTTATTAACCATTTCGCTTATCCGCCTGGCCAGCGCAGCGCTGTCTTCCGGTTCGAATGCGACTCCAGCGCCAGATTCCTCCACCAACCTGCGTGACTCACCCTCGGCGCCTAAAATCACCGGGCGCGAGGCGGCCATAATTTCGTACAGTTTCGATGGTATGTTACGTTGAAACAAACTTGCCTTTCTGA
>JADFNA010000032.1 GCA_022563625.1 Candidatus Zixiibacteriota bacterium | reverse complement strand
AAACCCCGCTGGCAACTGTCTGGCCTGCGTCATTTTGGCTGTTCCACTGGACTGTGTGTTTTCCGGCCGTATATTTCTGGCTCGTCAGCGTAAGTACACTCTGGCCGAGAATGTTGTAAATCTCAATCGTCACTTCGGCGTCTTTGGGAAGTGAAAACGCCAGGTTGGTGACCGGGTTGAACGGATTCGGATAAATTGCGTCAAATGAAATCTCCCGCGGCAGAATTGATTCGCCGATAAATTTCCCGCGCACGAATTCCGGGCCGAACATTACCGTCGTCCCATCAGCCAGAATCTCCGTACCCTGAACAGTCACAAACTCAAAATCACCCGTGATTTCCAACAGCGCCGTATCTTTAGGAGACAGATAAGTTTTTCCAGTGACATCAATCAACCCTATCCGCACGTCAGCGCCCTGCTGTGACCAGTACATGTCAACGCCTGTCAGGTTGGTCACTTCCAGCTTTGAGCCATTGAGCGCTCTGAGGAACAGCGCAAGTCCGTGTATGTTGCGATTAGTTGCGATAACTGTCGTGCGCTTTCCGTTCTCGCCGGTAACAACATCCAGAGAAACATCATCGGTCACGGCAAACGACGGATCACCGGCCGCGCCGGGGGTCAGTTTCAGGCTGCCGGGCACACAGTCATTGTCCAGAGGCGCCGGGCCGCCACTAAAAATGCGCGCGATGAGATATGTCACATCGGCGATATTCACTTTACAGTCGCCATTGGCGTCCGCGTCATTCATAATTGGCGGAAACGGGCCGCCAGTAAAAATCCAGGCGACGATATAATTGACATCGGCGATGGTTGGTATTGGGTGGCAGTCATTGTTTGCGTCGCCGGGGTTGGAACAGGCGGCGATGGTAATCGCAATGTCAATTTCGGAATTGAACTGGCCTCCTGGAAACGGGCAAGGAGGACTTGAAATACATGGCCAGTAGGTGCCACTTGCGAGATAAGCGCCCGTTTCGACTGTAACCTGGCCACTCGTCTGAGTGCCTGGAACCACTGCCGCCCAGGCGATCTCTCGAATGGAATCACTCACCAATTCCCAGCCGGTTGTGCTTCGACGACGAATTAGTATATCCGGCACGTGCCCAAAATTGTACTGGCTGAAATCAAATGTTCTCCTCGCCGAGAACTGTCTCGTTGGATGTAATTTAGTGGGTAAACCACCGAGATAGTTGTCAAAAAATTGTAGAGTCACGTTGTCCTGCAGACGCACCGTATCATCCCAGGTCCCGTTCATACGGATAAAAGTATGCCGCTTGGCATATGTCACAGCCGCGCCGGTGTTGACGGTCCCAAACCCGGTAAAGTCATCATAACCACTCGGCTCCACATCATTGGCCGTCTTGTAAAGTATCTCTTCTGCCTCATCAGCGCTTAGATTTGTGTCGGTGGCCCTGATTAGCGAGAGCGTAGCTGTTACCAGAGCCGTAGCTATTGAGGTCCCGCTGACAATGCCGTACGAACCATCCTTTTTCGTGGTCAGCAAGCCTGTGCCGTGCGCCACCACCCGAACATCATTGCCAAAATTAGAGTCGCTTCGTTTGGCGCCGCTAGATAATGTGGCTCCCACTCCGATAACTGTTGACATATCACTGGGAATCTGGAGCTTATCGATGCCGTCATTCCCTTTCGACGCTACAATCGACATGCCCTTTATCCAGGCGTTGTATGCTGCGGCGCCCAGCGGAGTCCCGAACTGATCATGTTGAAAAACGATCGGGAATGATACCGAGTCACCATAACTCCAGTTAAGATACTTCAACCCCACAGAATCTGCGTGAAAGAAACTTTCAGGCGGCCGCGAGGGTCCTCTCTTGATTGAATACACGGTGGCGTTCCAATTGAGTCCGGCGATGCCGGTGTCATTGTCTGTCTTGGCCAGCATCACGCCAGCCATGTTAGTCCCGTGGCTGCCGAGATGATCGTCAACATCCCACTGCCCTGCGGGATCTGACATGTCCACTCCAGCCAGTACTTTTCCACTGAGATCAGGCTGGTCTCCCTGGACTCCTTGATCGCCAATGCCGATCACCTGGCTGGCCAGTCCTTTTGTTATCTCCCAGGCGTCCACAGCGTTGGTGTTGGCGAAAGCCAGGCTGTCGGACTTTAGAAAGTCCTGTCCGGAACCGCTAAACAGCGGGTCATTAGGCACAACGTCGGCCTGATGTGTCTGCTCTGCGGATACTACAGAAGGTGTGTCAATGGCGTTGTATGTGCTTTGCACATCTTCCCAGTCGACAACTCCTGTAAAATAAATGCGGTAATACTTCGAAAGGTCCGCCAGCTTGACTACTTTTCCATCTGCTCGCGTAAAAAGCGAGTCAGCCAGATTATAACCGGGAAATATCTTTGTCACGGAATCAGCTCCCAAACTGTCAAGCAGTCCCCAAATGTCCGGGCGTATGTACTGAGTATCTATAGGTATAACATCCAGCGCCCCAAAACTATAGGCCTCTGTACGGTCCCAGACATTGGCCTGGCTGGAGACAACCGAAGAGTATAAGGCGCCTGGCGTAGTGGCGTAGATTAGCGCCAGGAAAATGAGAGAGGATATGAGAGTTCTAGTTACTGTTGTGCAGTACATCATTGTTCCCTCCGATGAGATGATGCTGTGCTTGAGAATTCATACGAGTTTCATTTAACTGGTACTTTGTGCTTTCCACCTCTGTTTCATGGTTAATGGCAAGATTAGCCGTTAGGCCTGTCTCGTAACGCCAGTCAGAAGGCCAGGAGTCTCCGGGCCTGTGAACCGTCAATATTCATGCGCCAGATGTGGTAAAAATCATCGGCCTCAGTATAATTTAGAAACAGAATTGTCCTTCCGTCGGGAGATACATCAATTGGACCTCCAGCGCCTTTTGCCCCAGGCTGGCCGATCAAGAACTGAGTGTTGCCATTGAGATCAGTGATCCAAATTTTACCGCCCTTCTCGTAAACCAATTCGTCTCCGCTTGGTAACCATGATGAAAATCCACCTCCGGCAATGATTGTTTGATTGATGCCCGACTCGATATTATGTACGATAAGTTCGCCGTTGGTGAACGCTAGCATCGTGCCATCGGGCGATACTTCCGGATAGCCTCCAATAACCAGTTCGGTCACCGTATTTGTGACTATATCATACTCAAAAATAGCAAAACTTGGAAATTGTCCAGGGCGGTCGCCTTCGAAGTAAATTCGCTTTCCATCCGCTGAAACGTCAAACGGCGGGAAACGGGTGGAAATTCCAAGAGGCGTGATCTCATCTGTGTTGAGATTATAGATCACCAATGGACCGCCAAACCTCCCGGCGCTGATAACCAGTTCAGTATCACCCGGCAGCCAGCGCATGTGTGCGCCGACTATATTGATCGCTCTCTTTGTCAGGCCGAACCTGTCAGTTATGATAATAATCGGATTAAAGTCGTTACAGGTGTCATATTCGCTGGCATAAGCCACTTTCAGGCCGTCATGCGACCAGGCCGGGGCTCCCTCGGCGAACCCGGCGACTTCGTCCTCATTCACCAGCGGCTTCCAGCAATCCGGCCTGACAATCACCGAGCGCGTGGGCGAATCGTCACAGCCAATGATGGCCAGAAGCAGAAACGGGCAGACTGCGGCTACCAGAACGAAGTGTATAGACCTCAATAGCTTAATGGATCGCATATATATCACACTCCCGTGGAGAGACGGCAGGCGGCTAACTACTTAGATTATAGCGCTTGCTTGACATGCTGTCAACGTGAAGTGTCAGGAGCCGGGGCGCTTGATCTACTCGGCGGCAGGTGTGTCATGTGTTGAATATGCTTATTATTTCAGCACAACCATCTTGCGCGTGGCGGTAAAATTGCCGGCGCTGAGGCGGTAGAAATATACACCCGATGGATTATCACCGGCGTCCCACTGCAGTGACACTACTCCGGCAGCTGCGGGGCCGGTGAATCCCCCGACACGCTGGCCGAGAATGTTGTAGATGGTGAGTTTGTATGTTGATGCGACCGGTTGGTCAAAGGTGATCATTGTCGCCGGGTTAAACGGGTTGGGAAAGTTTTGATGCAGCGCAAATGATCCGGGCAGTTGTTCCGGCGTTTCATCGACAACTTCTGTTGCCAACCCCTCGGCAACGGTAATCGCATCAGTGTAAATGTAATCACCGGAGCTTGAGGTATTAAAGTTTGCGGCGCTGCCGGTCCCCCAAAACGTAACCGGTCCAAAACCGGCGTCTGGCGGCGCGATCCATTTGAAACTCCATCCCTGTGATGCGTCCGGCAGCCCGGCGTCAGTTCCGATTGCCGAATGCTTAACATACTGGCGGCCAATCGGGGCGACGCTGCCATTGCTGATGCTGAGCAGGGTGCGGGAATTAGTGATTAACATTAGACCGAGAGGCTGGTTGGAGGCATCAAGCGCAGTCACTTCAAACCCCCATCGCCGTTGGCCTGATTGGGATAGCGCAACGGTAATGTCAATCGTCTCACCCGGAACATATTCCAGCGGAGCGCCTATGGTAAAAACTCCAGGGCCAGAATCAATTGCGAATGTTGTGTGGCAACCGAATTTGGCGCAATTTGACTCGCCCGGTGCGTCGGTTTGGCCGTCCCCGGGACCGGCAGAGAAACCCCCGGCCAGGGTCCCGGCCACACACACAGCCAGGATGGCTGTGGTGATTGAGCGGGGCCGAAACAGGCCCCCACGCCGGCTAATTTGCGAAGTCTTTGGCATAAAATATGTTATCGTCATCCGCCTGTGAAATCTTACCGTATTGTCTTGTTACTATATTGTCTCCGCCGGGCTGAGTGGCTTAGCCAGTCCAATCTGATCTATCCGCCACACGCCTCGCAGGCCTCTTAACGACAAATATCCGATTGACAACCTGTGTCAAATCCACATATTTGCGGTTGTCAGCTCTCCCTTCAATTCTACCGGGGACCTACACGAACGGAGGACACAAGATGAAAAAACCCACCACTGGCGCCACACTGAAGGCCGCATTTGCGTTTTTGGCATGTGCCTTGTGGATCACCGGCTGCAGTGAAAATACTCTACAGCCGCTCAGCGCTCACGATAGCGGACCCACCGATCTAAGTAAAATCGCCGATCAACTGGTCCCAGAAAAATATCGGGACAGTTCCCCCGGCGCCAGACCTTACTGGGAAGCGCTCCAGCAAGATGAAATGATAGACGATCCGCTTTTGGCCGATGTACTGGCGGCTTCTGATTCGGTTTTCGATGTATTTTCAGTGCGCATTATCTGGGGGACACTGAACAGCGCAACAACCGTCATTTCACCTCCCACAAACTGGTCCGGCGGAGTTGGTATGAACGCCGCCGGGTTTATTGCGGTGCGCGCCTTGATTGATTTTGAGCCGGGCCAGGATGCGTTGTTGCCGCGTGAGTTTCCGACACTGGTGCGCTGGAGATCCATCACCAATCATGACATCGACGGGATTCACATCCTGATTTTCCATCCCAAGAACGTAGTTTACATAGTCGCCCCTGATCTGACATTCAAGACCGAGCAGGCGACAATTGTTGTCCCGCTTTTTAGCCTGGCAAAACTGGATACGGTCGTCAGAGTAGACGAACACAATGCCATTGCGATGCAGGCGCACAAAGTCACCGACCGCGACTGCCCGCACGGTTTGCTGGGCGGTCACTGGACGTTCAAGAGTATGAACTCCGGACATTTTCTGGGAAAATGGATTAGCGCTGATGGACAGTTGATGGGATTTCTGGGCGGTGAATTCGGAGAGAATGACGGCGGAACAAAGTTTTTCCGCGGCAAATGGGTTGATGTTGAAGGTGTTTTCCAAGGACGCCTGCGTGGACGTTGGGGGTTCCATGATAGCGACGGATCAAGCCTGGATTGTCCCACCTGTGACGACAGTATCGGCTGGTTCTCAGGACAATTCACCGGCGCTGATGGAACAGTGCGGGGTTCGATGAAAGGTAGATTTGTACGCCAGGGCGGCGACGCCATTATCTCGCCTCATCCGCCGGGAACATTCTTCGGACGATGGAAAGTAATTTGCGTGGATAACTCTGACGGATAAAAGGCCAATACTTTTGGAAAGCCTGTACTTCGCCAGATTAACCGAATGAGGAAACAGCCTGCAGCCAGGACGTTGCGGGCTGTTTTTATGGTATCCTCAGGGGCTATGATCGCATAAATTTTCTTTCAGAAACTCTGCCTATCTGTCAAGCGTTTCATACGGGGAACCAGAGTTTTTCAAACCGGTGGAATTGAATTGAAGCGCGTAATGAAGAAAATATATTCCATAATTATTGTTTCGCTTTTCGGAGCGTTGATTTTGAACACTGCCTGCGGTGATGAAGAGATCTTAACCGGACCGTCGCCAAAAGGTCCGGTTGATGTCCAACTGAGACTCTCCGGGATGAGTACAAACGTCGGCCAAGTCTTGCATGTCGATGTGATTGCATCAGACCAGCGGCTGAAATCGCGCGCAATTATCGAACCGCTGAGCGCGTCCGCTGACACAATCGTTCTGACGCTGGCGGCGCCGTTCGCCGGGCATCGAATTGATATGTTCGCCGACGTGAACAAATCCGGCTCTTATGAAGCATTGAGTGACCACTCCTGGCGGCTGAATGTCCCGCCCAACGGCGTGGTGACATTCGTCCGCGATAATAATTTCACAGACATCACTGATTCACTTTTGATCCGCCCCGGCGCAATGTTTAGTCTTAATTCGAGCGGATTTGACCAACACGTGGGTGAGCGCTTTGAAGTTCATGTCATCGACACTTCCAACGGGCGCACGGTTGGACTGTACCGAATCGACCGACTCGATTCTGGGACGCGTTCAATCTCGATTGACGGAGTGATTGTCGATGGCGCCGGATACCAGATTGACTTTTACATTGATGTCAACGCCAACAAACGCTATGACCCGCCGCCGATTGACAACGCCTGGCGCGTGATGGACACCGGCGGCCCGAGTGGCCTGACAGTGATTTTCCCACTTGATTCAAATTATACGGATGTTGGGTTTTAGGCTGGCAGAGTCGTTATAATCCGAATGCAGTCTGTAATGACAGCCTCTATCGGCCGCCGAATAGTACAACTACCACTGTCCATCCTGTCATTCTGAACGGAGCAGAGCGAAGTGAAGAATCTCAGCAGTGGTGGGAACCACAGGCGTGATTCTTCACCGCCTGCGGCTCCTCAGAATGACATATGAGTTACTGAGCTGTCAGATTGCAAAGGTTTATTCGTCAGGTCCGTTTGCAACTAAATCTTCAGCTGCCTCGCTCAAGATCATCACAGTCGGATCACCGATCACTCCGGAATCATCTTTCGCCTGCGCGGCTTCGGGAGCGTTCATGAACGCTAGTGCTTTGTCAGCGTCCACCATCTCAAAAAATAAAACAACCATGTTGGGATCAGCCTCGTCTCGCAGTAATTTGAGAATTCTAAGTCCTGTGTCGCTTTCCGCAACGTTGTGTGAATCAAAAACAGTTTTCCACCTATCAAAGTTTTCAACTCTGTGCGTTACCAATAAGTATTTCATGATTCCTCTACAGGTTTGTTCAAGCGTTGGGTTCTCTACTCCCTCGAGCGGATTCCAGAACTCTACCCATAATACGTATTCTTGTATTTTCTACGAATCTGAATGCTCCCTGATCCATGCATCAAGCGACTTTGAATCCTTAGCGGAAATTCGGTATTTATGTTCACTACACAAATGCCAAGCATCTCTTGATAACGAAGAAGTTGTCACTAGTAATCCCTGCGTCGCACCCTTCGTCTCAACGACGCTGTGTAATGATCGAATCAACTCCACACCAACTTTCCTGTGTTCGCTGAATTTCTTGCATTCCACAAGATATAATGCTTTGCCGATTGGAGTCTCAGCTGTCGCAATTATGTCATGTCCTCCATCGCGTGTCTTGCCCGTTAATTGAACGTCCATTCCCTCACGCAGGAGGAGTTCAGCCACAAATTCTTCGAACTCCCGAGGATTGAGTTCATGGATCTGTTCAAAGTTCTTGGCAAACCGATTGATCAGAGGATCCCATAAACTCTTTGACATTAACAAGACGAGAGAGGGTTTCTGATTCGCAATCTCCTCAAACAAGTAGTTGTACTTCGCCTTATCCAGATTCTCCTGATTCCAGAGCCTTTCAAAACAATCGAGAAAAAAAGACGCGTTGCTGTCGAACTGTGAATACAGGTAGTGGGGCTCGTTAGGATCGTCAAGAGCGTCTAACCTCACCAGCAAAACTTCACAGCGATCGACGATAATGATGTCATTACGCAAGTTTCCGCCAAGATATTTCCCTTCCCATCCAATAGCTGGAAGTTCAATCGGAACCTTTACATTTTGCGGCAATCCCATGAGGCAGCGAAGTGTAAGTCGTGAGTCAGCTAAAGCAAAAGTCGATTCCCTGAAATCGTGCGTTTTGTCGTGAAGTGAGTATCGCGACAGAAAGTCGACACTCTCACTAGCTCCGGCCAACATTTTGGCCCAACGATTTATGACATCTTCTTGATTCATCGGTTTTGTCTAATTAGCACACGGTTTAATTTCGGGGCTTCACTCAATAAACTTCTCCCACTTTTCATTAACACGCTTCTTGATCTTATCCGTCATCACAATATCCTCCGGCCATTCTCTTGTGTAGCCTTCGTCAAGGCGGTGGCGGGTGGCGTCAACTGACAGGCAGGTTATGCCATTATCTGATTCTATCAGCCTGATGTCTCTTTTTGGATCAACATTATTCCCCCAGCGGAAAAACACCGCATCCGGGTCTGTCACATCGGTTGCGCCGTCAATTGCGACAATATGACACTCGGCCAGCGCCGGTTCCGATTCACGAATTCGTTTCATCACTTTGAACGCGTCAAACGCGGCGCGCTTTTCAACTTTGACGAACAGGAAGCGATGCGTTCCGTCAAAATCGGGCTGGCTGATTTCGATCAGCTCATCAATTTGCTTCACCAGCGATTCAAGACGTGACTTTTCAAGCTGCGCAATGGCCGCGGTTTTTCGCGCCGGGCCTTCGGAAGTGAGCCGTGAAGTTGCGTCGACTCCCATCTTGGCGCCAATACCAACCGCCTCGCCGGCGTGATCGAGTATGTCCACCGGGCCTTTGGTGATTTCAATGTCCTGCGCGAAGTCCACATTGCGCGCGATCTGCGCCCAGACAGCATCGGAACTTTGCACATCAGTGTTTTCATCCACTACAACAATGTATTTTGAAAACATCATCTGCCCGGTCCCCCAGATTTGATTCATTATTTTGCGCGCATGATGCGGGTATTCTTTTTTGATCTGGACAAACATGAAATTGTGAAAGTTTCCATAAATGGGCATGTTCATGTCCAACAGTTCCGGCATTTGTGTTTTGAGCAGAGGTAAGAACATGCGTTCGGTGGCTTTGCCGAGATAATAATCTTCCTGCGGCGGAACGCCGACGATGATAGTTTGATAGACCGGATTTTTGCGATGTGTGATTGCTGTCACATGATAGACCGGGAATTCATCGGCCAGTGAATAGACGCCGGTATGGTCGCCAAACGGCCCCTCTGTGCGGAACTCATTAATATCCACGTAACCCTCAATGACAATGTCCGCCTCGGCCGGGACATGTATGTCAATCGTTTTGCACTTGACCATGCGCACAGCTTTCTTGCGAATAAATCCCGCCACCAGCATTTCGTCCATGCCCGGCGGCAGCGGCGCTGTGGCGGCATAGGCGCAAGCCGGATCACCGCCGATGGCGCAGGCCAATTCCACGCGACCGCCGGATGACGAGTATTTGCGCGCGTTGAATGCGCCGTCGTGATGCATGTGTATGTGCATACCGGTTGTCTTTTTGTCATAAATCTGCAGTCGATACATGCCACAGTTTTGCACGCCCGTCTGGGGGTTTTTCGTGAAACACTGCGGCATAGTGAGAAAGCGCCCGCTGTCTTTGGGCCAGCACTGAATCACGCCGAGCTTGTACAGATCGATCTCGTCGCCTCTCATGACAACATCCTGACAGGCGCCGGAGGC
>JADFNA010000411.1 GCA_022563625.1 Candidatus Zixiibacteriota bacterium | reverse complement strand
TGGTCCGACAGACTTGGCCCGAGATGGAGATTGAATACCCACAACTGCTCTTAGGCGACAAGCTGATACTGGCCATGTTCTGCAGGGAGCAGAGAATAACACGAGAGCTGTACTGGGCTGGCTTTGGGTTTCACCTCCCAGGGCAGCGGGACTTATTTGGATGATTTTGGCCGCCCTACATACAAGGCCAAAGGGTTCTACGGTGTATTTTCCAAGTCCATCGCTATCACCGGCTACGCCTGGGAACTCCACGGCGGACTGAACTATTCATTAGATGATGAAAAGAACATCCCGCGCGAGGACAAGAGTATCAATTTTTTCAGCGGACTGTCCACCGAACTCCGGCGCAATCTCCATTTTACTGTTGAATATGACTTCGCGCTGGATGATAACAGGTCCGATGCGCCATTTGGCCGGGGCCGAGGGTATTTGAACGCCGCTATCAAATGGACCTATTTTGACAATTTGCAGATTGAGTTTACTGCGCGTGATTTACTGCGCAACCGCCGCGAGGCAAACAGTTTCGAGCGCGGGCTGCGTATAGTCTATCTCGAGTTCTTTTAGGGATTCTGATTTCACCTTACTGTTCTATGCCAGAGGGGGCGCCGACGCAGCGCCCCTTTTTAATTGTGGCTTGATTACAAGCGTCTGGGGGGGTCTCACTCACCTGCGCTCGTTAGGAACGCCGACCTACCACTCATCGGAACTTTTTCAACAGGCCCCAAGCGGTGGGGCGCCCGGCATAGGCCAGGCCAGAGCATCACACCCGGCAAAAAATCGTAGGTCAGAATCCCCAAAGGGAGCGCCAGCTCCCGACGGATTCTGACATTTTTCCTGAATTAACAGGACTCCTGACCTCTGCTACCCGGATTAGAACACTACTCCAGCGGTGAGTCCAAACGAAGCGCCCGCCCCGAAATAATACCTGATAGGAATGTCGAGCTTTGCAGGGCCGAAATTAAACCCCAGGCCGCTCATTATGCGTAAACGAGCAAACGATGGCGAAACACCTTTTGTCGAGCCGTCAACACTTACCAATCCCGGAGTAACGGTTTGAATAAGCGCGCCGGGATCGTTTATGTTGCTCACTGCTATGTCACCATCCGCAGTAACGATTATATCAGTCTTGCCCATATTGAAATCTATGCCTGTGCCAAGTGCGAAATTCAACAACTGCAGGGCCTGGATCGAGGTGGTAATATCCAGTGGAATTGTGACTGTCTTAGATTTCAACTCCAGTAAGAGCGACGGGTCGACATCTATCGTACCGCCGATCAAAACACCCGGCTGGTTTACGAGGAAATTTTCGGAAAAACTATCCAATTCCAGAGCAAGAGTTATATTGCTGCTATGATAAATGAGTCCGCTTCCAACTGAAAGACCGCGCCATTTAAGAAGAAATGAACCACTCTTTGGTTTCGCCAGAGTGTAGTTGACTCCTACACCAATTAAGGTCGTGCTGACGTTAATGTCGTCGGTGGGGTTTAAACTGACACTTCCAAACATAAAATTAAGATAAAGACCCGGACGAATAGAATTTGCAGTGACGCCTACGTTTAACAACGAGACCCCCACTCCCACGCCGGCATAGACATCGCCATTAACTTCGATATCATCTTCAATTCCATCGTAATAGTTAGGGTCAAAGCTGGGAGCTTGGACACCGAGCATAACACCGGTGGCAACAGCTATTTTCGAATAATTTTGTAATCCTTGAAAAGTAGCAGCCTGTGACGAAAAGACACTGGCATTTCCAAAGCCCCGCGCCAAATCCCGTTGGTCACTGTACTTGGCAATCGATTCATTTGCATCGAACATGGCTTTATCAAAAGCAACTCCAATTTGGTCATTCAATGCGGAATCAAGCCGAAGATTGCCGGTGAAAATTATAGAGGCAGAGCCGGTGATAGTGGCCCCTGAAACTCCCTCAGATCCACAGACCATAAAGCTGGTCCCGATTAGAAATATTTTTAACACTTTTCTCATTGATACATCCTCAGGCTAACGGCACATCCTGCCGTTGGAAAATAGTTATGTGATTTGATCTTGTCACCTTGACGACAATAGTATAATTCCCCTGCCATACTTTTGTCAAGAGGATGACAGGTTTATGTTTTCCACGGGCAGGTGCGGCCAGCTCAGCGCCACCGGCAAAAAAATCGGCAGGTCAGAATCCCCCGGTATTTTCCATTGGGAGCGCCAGCTCTCGACGGATCCTGACAATTTGCAACAGACGAAATGGGTTTGTTTGGTTAATGTTTTTTTTGGAGGGGGTGGCAGTTCCGCTTGGAATGGTGGATGTAGTGGTAGCGGGGATGTTGATTCCGCAGGGGATTCGACCTGAGGTTGTGTATGTGAGTTCTTGTGTCACTACTTATATCACGCAGCGAAAAATGGTGTGCTTTTGTAGTTATTTC
>JADFNA010000410.1 GCA_022563625.1 Candidatus Zixiibacteriota bacterium | reverse complement strand
AGATTATTCGTCGTCCCCTGATTGTTGAGACCATGTATCAACAGCGTTGGCTGGAATCGGCGCTGGCGCGCGAATTTTTTCTGGTTGTGACTTTCAACCTGCTGTTAATCGCGACGGCGCAGATTTCAATTCCACTTGCCGCCGGAGTGCCAATCACAGGTCAGACGTTTGGTGTACTGTTGACGGCAATGGCGCTCGGGCGTATCCGCGGTGTGGGAGTTATTGCGCTGTATCTCGCGGAGGGGGCTGCGGGTTTACCGGTGTTTGCTTCCGGAGGCGCCGGACCGGCGACATTTTTGGGACCAACAGGCGGATACCTGCTCGGTTTTCTTGCTTCAGCGTGGCTGGTGGGGACGCTGGCGGACCGCGGATGGGACCGGTCGTATGTGAAATCACAGGTGGCTCTTACCGCGGGAACGGCGCTCATCTTTGTTTGCGGCCTGGCTTGGTTGAGCCAAGTTGTTAGCGGAGATGAACTCCTGGCTGCCGGGCTGTATCCGTTTCTCTCTGGCGCCGCACTAAAAATCGCCGCCGCGTTCTGGCTTTTGCCACAGACAGCGAAACTAATTGGCAAACAGCGGCCCTGAGTTATCCACAAGCGATATTTCATGTGAGACGTGAAACTTTTTCCGTAACTCCTTCATCTTACTTGTTTTAGTGGAACTGTGCCACGCCCGTATTCTAATTCGCGGTATGCGGCTGGTTCATAAGTTCAGCTTCTAGTTTGCGCCGCAGGTGATTGATTTGGCGGACATTTTGCATTATATTCCAGCCGTGTAGGTTTGAGCGCAGGGGGTATATTCTGGCGCTTGAGGACCGTCTCGCACAACCGAAAGGAGGCGCTGTGTCATTTGATAATTCAGGATACATTTGGTTCAATGGAAAGCTTGTGAAGTGGGACGAGGCGCAAATTCATGTGCTCTCGCATGTTGTCAATTACGGATCTTCAGTTTTTGAAGGCCAGCGTTGTTACAAAACATCTGACGGCCCGGCATGCTTTCGCATGGCAGAACATGTTTCACGTCTTTTCGATTCTGCTAAAATTTATCGCATGGAGATTCCTTTCACGCCGGAAGAAATAACCGAGGGGATATTTTCGACTATCAGCGCCAATAACATGGATGAATGTTACATCCGGCCGCTTGTTTTTCGCGGCTATAATTCGCTTGGCGTAGACCCGAGACCCTGCCCGATTGATGTTGTCATCGCTGTCTGGAAATGGGGCAAGTATCTTGGCCCGGAGGCTTTAGAAAAAGGTGTATCGGTGTGTGTCTCCTCGTGGAATCGGATGGCCCCTAATACGCTGCCAGCGATCGCCAAAGCCGGGGCCAATTATATGAATGGCCAGTTGATCAAACTTGAAGCAGTCAACAACGGGTATGCTGAAGGCATAGCGTTGGATGTGAACGGTTTTGTTTCAGAAGGTTCCGGGGAAAATATATTTATTGTTCGTGGCGGTAAGTTGATTACACCATCGCTGTGTTATTCCATTCTGCCGGGAATTACGCGCGACAGTGTTATGCAGCTTGCCAGGGAAATGGGGATTGAAGTTGTCGAAGAGGGCATCTCGCGGGGCGCGTTGTACATTGCCGACGAAGTGTTTTTCACCGGGACCGCTGCGGAGATTACTCCGATTAATTCGATAGACAAAATCAAAATTGCTGACGGGATGCGCGGTCCGATTACCAGGAAACTTCAGGATGCTTATTTTGACATAATCGAACGCAGAGTACCTGACCGGTTCAACTGGATGACGGCTGTCCCGGTGAATGACAATGCCGTAGTGGAATCCAATGTAGGATAGAGCCCGATGGCGAGTTGTCACGGATTTATTTTTTGCCAGTACTAGCAGCTCTCCGACACAGAACGTATTATGAAAGTTTCTATCGCCGCTGATAACCGCGGCCTCGGCCATAAGAGTAAAGTCAAAGTATTGCTCGAACGCCTTGGCCATGAAGTTATTGACCATGGAGCGCATACCAAAGAGAGTGTGGACTATCCGGATTTTGGCGCCCTGGTGGCAGAGGATGTTGCCGAAGGGAAGGTTGACACTGGCATAGCCATTTGTATGACCGGCAACGGAATGAATATGACGGTCAACCGGTTCCCCGGAATTCGCGGCGCGCTGGTGTTGAGCGCCGAAATGGCCCGGCTGGCGCGCGCCCACAACGATCGGGAAACACGGGTGTTCAAGGATATTATTTACCAGGTGGATCTCACGGGCTCCCTCTCTGAGGCGGACGTGGAGACCTTGGCACGGCAGGCCAGTGACCGCTGTTTTGTGGAGAACACGCTGTCGAAAGTGATCCCCATCACCACCGAGGTCCACCTAAACGGGAAAAAAGTCTTATCTTTCACGCGGAAACCCTAGGTGGTCCCATGGGATTGACCACAGGATTGTTAGCGGTTACTCTCCGACCATCCCAGGAGGATTGGCGTGACTGACACACCGTTAAAGGCCGGTAGCATTATTGAAGAGATAAAGGCTGCAGGCATCAAGTTCGTTGTCGCGCTGCCGGACCGTACCACTAGCCATCACTTGCTGAAGGGCCTCTCCCAGGACGCGGACCTCCGTCTCGTGCAAGTGGGTAAGGAGGATGAGGG
>JADFNA010000409.1 GCA_022563625.1 Candidatus Zixiibacteriota bacterium | reverse complement strand
ATACTGGTCCTGGCCGAGGTCGGTCAGATAGCGGCCATCGTTGGTGAATGTCACCTTGCCCTGCAGCGTGTCAGCCGTATCAAAGAATTCGGAGACCACAATGTGCTTAAAACTGATCTCCACTTGAGGAGAAGAACTCAAACGGCGCTCGATTTTTTCGAACAGGTTTGGCTTCTCACCGCTCTGGGCTGTAGTTGCGAGGCCAAGCAGACAGAGAAAACCGGGCAAGACACCCCCTGAGATGAACAGACTTCGTCTACTAAGCTCCCGGTTTTTCATTGAACAACAGTCTCTCATGACTGTCACTTTGTACCGTTTGTCTGAAATTGTACAATTCGCCAGGCCCCCATGACTCAGAGAATCCATATTGGCGCAACAAGAAAAGGGTTCAATGCAAGTAAGTCAACGCCAGTCAGCGCATTAGCGAATGAACATCATTTCCCGGATATAGCCGCAAAATCGTGGACACTCAACCGTTGATTTGCTCACGAGATGATTCTTTAGGCGCTTTAAGGGACTCAAGATAAGATTGATCCACCAGAATCTGGCGCGCCTTGCTGCCGTCATAGGGACCTACGACTCCGTTTTCTTCCAGCCTGTCTATCAATCTGGCGGCGCGCTGATAACCAATACCAAGCCGTCTTTGCAGAAGAGAGACCGATGCCTGTCGGTGGTGAAGCACCGTTTCGATCGCCTCCAGGTAGATCGGGTCCACTTTTTCGGCCGGTTCGGCCGGGTCGGAACCATCATCTGAGACATCTTTTGAGACGTTTTCAATTCGCTCTACAGCGACTTGCTGTGAGCGGACTTTAGTCACGATGTTTTCGGTTTCTTCGCTGGAAATGAACGCGCCGTGAAGGCGTATCAGCTCAGGCTGCCCGGCCCACTGAAAAAGCATATCGCCCAGACCAAGCAGTTTTTCAGCGCCGTTACAATCCAAGATTGTGCGCGAATCTACCTTGGTGGCGACATGAAACGCGATTCTCGACGGGAAATTCGCCTTGATCAAGCCCGTGATGACATCGACCGAGGGCCGCTGTGTGGCGAGTATCAGATGAATCCCGACAGCGCGGGCCATCTGCGCCAGGCGGGTCAATAGCAGTTCTGTGCGGGCCGAAGTCTGGCTCATCATCAAGTCCGCCAGTTCATCAATGACGATTACCAGATAGGGTAGTTTCTTGGATGGTTCCGTTATTTTTTCATTGTAATCGACAATATTTCGCACAGAACTGTCGGCCAGTTTCTTGTAGCGGTCTTCCATCTCAACCACCGCGTCAGCCAGCACACGCTCGGCTTTGCGAGGGTTGGTCACCACCGGGCGCTCCAGATGAGGGATCCCTGAATAGATTGAAAGCTCGAGCATTTTGGGGTCGATGAAAATGAACCGAAGCTCACTGGGGTCAAGACGGTAGAGCAGGCTGGCGATGAGAGCATTGATGCACACCGATTTGCCTGATCCTGTTGCGCCGGCGATCAACAGATGCGGCATTTTTGCCAGATCAGCTACGAACGGCTCCCCTGCGCTGCCCTTGCCAAGCGCGAGCGGCAGGCGTATGTCCGCGGAATTATAGCGGCGCGATTTGATAATATCCTTGAGAAAAACAATTTCACGTTTCTTGATAGGAACTTCGATGCCGACAGCGGCCTTGCCGGGAATTGGGGCCACAATACGAATACGTTTTGCGCGCAGGGCCAGAGCCAGATCATCAGCCAGGTTTAGAATCTGATTAACTTTAACACCCAGCGCCGGTCGAAATTCATAACGGGTAACCACCGGCCCGGGGATCATGATCACCTCGCCGTCAATTTTCACCCCGAAAGTGGCCAGAGTCTGGCGCAGTTCGACTGCGATAGCTTTCAGTTCGGCGGTTTCGTCGTTTCTCGTCCGTCGGGGAGGATCATTTAGCAGATCAAGATTCGGAAACTCGTAATCACCGAGCGGCAACGATGCCTGGGCGGGACGGGATTGGTCCCGATAATGTCTGACCGGTTCATTTTGCGATTGACCCTCCCCGGCGGACAAGAAACGATTAGCGCCCGTCCGCCCCGCTTCGGGCGATTCGAATCCCGCCGGGCGGCGAATGGTCAACGCCGAGCGCATCCGGTCCTCGCGCAACGTTTCCTCTCCTGCTTCCTCATCAGCGCCCTCAGTAACGTAGAGTTCGGCTCTTTCAATAGCGTCCCGGCGTCTTCGTTCGCGCATCCCGCCCAGCAGAGAATATATTCCTCCAAAGATTTTCTTTGGCAGAGTCAGCAGGGCCGGGGTCCCCGAAGAATCGACATTGACAGACCTCGGCAGGCCCAGAAGCAAGAAAATCAGAATCAACGCCCCGAAGGCCAGGGTCGATCCGAATTCTCCAAAAAGCTTGAGCGCAAAATGGTTGATCTGCAGAGAGAGCATGCCGCCGAAGCTCTCCAGAATATACAGAGCGGAGCGGTCAGCGGTGTGCGCCAGTGTCTCGTACGCCCCGCTGTTGTCCGCCAGAGCGAGAATGACTACCGCCAGAAATGTATAGAGCAGCGCCGGTTTCAGTGATTTTGTAACAGCCCGCGGACGCCAGAACCAGACTGCCAGGGCTGTTAGCCAGGCTGGCGCCAGGTATGC
>JADFNA010000408.1 GCA_022563625.1 Candidatus Zixiibacteriota bacterium | reverse complement strand
GATTATGCGTCTCTGGCCGAAACGCTGTGCGCAATGACATCTCTGGCGGCGGCAGGTCAAAGCGGCTACTTATATGCGGCTGCCAGTCCTCCAAGCGCGCAGCCGTTCAAACTCAAGAGCGCGAACATTGAACCGGAAAAGTTTCCGTCTTATTCGCTTGCATTTCTGGCCCTGGGCAAACTCCGGCAGACTACCGGAGGAGAGATTGATGAAGAAAAGCGCATCGGCCACGCGCTGAAAAAAGCGCTTAAGAAACAACAGAGAACGATCACAAAAATAGAAGGCGAATTTGAGGATTATCAGGGGGCGGAGCGTTACAGGGAACTTGCTGATATACTCAAGGCGCATCTGTCGGGAATTAAAAAAGGCCTGAAGAGTGTCACACTGCCGGATCTGTACGGCGAGGGCGATGTGACTGTGGCGCTCGACCCAAAACTCTCAGGCGCTGAAAACGCTGACCGATATTATAAGAAATATCAAAAAGGCCGCGAAGGGTTGGCGCTGACCGAACGGCGTTTGAAAAACGCCCGCCAGGAGTTTGAGCGGCTGGAGGAAATCGCTGAAGCGTTTGAGCATGATGCTGATAGCGCCCGAGTGCGGTTTGTATCCGAACTCGCCTCACTCACGAGTGGCGGCGCTGCTGTTTCGAGAGTTGAGCGCACGCCGCGAGCGCCGCGCCTGCCGTATCGCGATTTCGCAACATCGACCGGCTTGAAAGTGATTGTCGGTCGTGATGGGACAGATAATGACGACACGACGTTCAAACACATCAAACCCTATGAACTCTGGTTTCATGCCTCGCAGTGTGCGGGGTCGCATGTCGGCTTGAAGTTTCCGTCGAAGAGCTTTGTTCCGTCAAAAACTGAAATTCAGGAGGCCGCCGAGATCGCCGCCTGGTTTTCAAAAGCGCGCAACAACGCCTCGGCCCCGGTTAATTACACCCAGCGCCGCTATGTGCGAAAACCGCGCAAAGCCAAACCCGGACTGGTGACGATCGAAAGAGAAAAGACAATTATGGTTGTCCCTCAAAAGCCGAGCGTGTGAATCATGAAAGCAGTTGCGTATAGAGGGCCGACATTTGATCGATGGATTTACTCCAGTCAAAATTTTCTCGCGCAATTTTAGCCCCGGCTTGTCCATAGCGCCGCCGTAGATCGGTGTCGCCGAGTAACCGGGAAAGCGCTTCCACCAGCGCTGAGATGTCATTCGGCTTAAACAGTAATCCACTGCGCTCATGTTCCACGATTTCAGACACCGCGCCATGCGCGCTGGCTATGACCGGCAATCCCAGGGCTGATGCTTCCAGGGCCGCCATACCGAACCCTTCCGGGACAGCAGTCGGCATGACCATGATGTCATGCCCGGCTATGAACGCATACGACTGTTCATGCGGCACAAACCCCGGAAATGACACACGGTATCCGATGCGATTCACTTCGGCAAATCCTTCCAATGACCTGGCGAGATCGCCTTTGCCGGCCAAGGTCAGGGTCGCTTGCGGAAATGTTTTTGCAATCTCCACAAACGCGCTGAGGAGTAATTGCGGGGCGTATATTTTCACTAAATGTTTGAAAAACAGGATGCGAACTTTTTCACTATCGGGAACTTGCTGCGGTTTTATTGCATCTACTCTGGTAAAGTCAATTCCCCAGGGAATCAGATGCGACTTGTTTTCCAGCGGCGTCCCGAATCTTGCGGCCTGATTTAGCAGGAAGCGTGACGGAGCAGTGACAGCATCTGCCATACAAAGCGTTTTTTTGACCAGCGCCCGGCCGAAAAGTGAATTGAGTGATTGAACAATATCAGATCCCAGAGCGGTGATTATCAGGGGGACCCCGGTGGCGCGTTTGGCAGCGCGTCCCCAGAGTCCATAGCTGGTTGCGAACAGCGCGTGGATCAGGTCCGGCTTGATTTTCTTCGCAAGGGCCGCAACACGCCGCCGATTCCAGATATAGGCGCCTTTGCCCAGCGGTGATTTGGGCAGGCTGATAACTTCAATCCCCTCAATCGGCGCGCCGTCGTGGGTGATGACAATTATCTCATGGCCGCGGGCTTTGAGCGCGTTGGCCCAGCTAAAAACGTGGTTCGAGGATGACCATCCGAGCAGGAGTACTTTCGCCATGTGCGGAATCTAGCGATCAAGCAGGAACTGTGCAAATGCGGCCCCGAGTAGAGCTCAAGCAGAGTGGCCAACTAATCCCACCGCAAGCGGTGGGGCGCCCGAGTTCGGGGGGACGGTGAAATGGGTTTGTTTAGTGTATGTTTTTTTCGGGGGGGGTGTTTGTCTCTGTTTTGGATGGAGTGGTGGGCTTTCGGTTGGCGGTGTTCGTGGGTTGTTGTTCCATTAGATATGGCTTGCGTCGAAGCGTGGTGTGTTCTTGTAGTGTTTTTGTCAACAATTTGGGTTGTAGATTCACCTAAATTCATCTGCTGGTGAGGGTTGCCCCAAATTGGGTTCGATTTCCTTATTTAAGTTAGCGGCCTGGTCCCTCTTTCTTGGTGTCGCACACACGCACAGGTGAAGCATGCAAAAATGTCGGGTTCGTGAGTTCTTGTTTCATTATATATGGGTTGTGGCGGGAAGAGGTGTGTCCTTGTAGTGTTTTTGCGTGAA
>JADFNA010000407.1 GCA_022563625.1 Candidatus Zixiibacteriota bacterium | reverse complement strand
TTGAGCGAGCAAAAAAACTCTTTGGGTGTGACCACGCGAATGTTCAGCCACTTGGTGGGGCGAACGCAAACATCGCAGCGTATTTTGCATGGATGGAACCCGGCGACACAATTTTGGGAATGGATTTATCGCATGGTGGGCATCTGACACACGGTCATCCAGTAACTATAATGGCAAAAATTTTCAACTTTGTTCGCTACAAGATGAAGAATATTGACACTGGCGAAATTGACTACGATGAGTTGGAGGAACTAGCAAAAAAACATAAACCAAAAATAGTTCTTGTTGGCGCTTCAGCTTATTCGCGCGACTATGACTACGCTCGCGTTAAAGAAATTGCCGATAGTGTGGACGCTGTCGCAATGGCGGATATTGCTCACACAGCAGGGCTAATTGCTGGGGGAGCATTACAAAATCCATTTGCTCATGGATTCCAGCTCGTAACTACGACAACTCACAAGACACTTCGCGGTCCTCGCGGGGGCATGATTATGTGTAAAGAGGAATATGCGAAGGACCTCGATCGTATGGTTATGCCCGGTATACAGGGCGGGCCGCTGATGCATGTCATCGCCGCCAAAGCGGCGGCGTTCAAAGAGGCGCTGAGGCCCGAGTTTAAGGAGTACCAGAAACGGATCGTTGATAATGCCTCAGCTATGGCGCAGGAGTTTTTGTCTTTGGGCCAGAAACTTGTATCGGGCGGCACGGACACGCATTTTGTTCTCCTGTCATTCATTGAACGCGGGCTTACCGGCAAGAAAGTGGAAAAGGCGCTTGACCGTGCGAATATTACGGTCAACAAGAACACAGTGCCGTTCGATCCTCAAAAGCCTCTTGTCACGTCGGGAATCCGCATCGGCGTCCCGGCGCTAACGACACGCGGCATGGGGACGGAAGAAATGAAACAAATCGCTAACATGATTGACCGGATAATAAACAATCTTGATGAAGATTCTGTTATCGACGGAGTCCGAGCGGAGGTAAGCGAGGTATGCCGGCGATTCCCGCTGTATTCCGAATCCACGACACTGAGCGGTCTGAGATCAAGCTGAGCAAAGGCGCCGGGCCTGCAGGCGCTCAGAGCAGCGCCTCGTATTTTACTCCTAGATTATACGCATACGGAATATTTTTTCTTTTCACTGTAATTTATTTCAGTGTATATCTGCCGCAGGGATTTTCATTGCTCGATGACGGGTACCTGCTGGGTCTCGGACAGCGGGTGGCTGGCGGTGAAAAGATTTATAGTGATTTCTATTTCTTCCGGACTCCTCTGTCAGTTTACTGGCAGGCCGGATTGATTGGGCTTTTCGGAAGCTCATACACCGTACTAGCGAGTAAGATTATCTGGGCGCTGCAGATTACCGCGACAGTTACTATTGCGTCTATTATTTACCGGCGCTGGATGAGTTCCACTCTGCTGGGGCTTACGCTCTGCGCATCGCTGGTGTATTCTTCTATGCTGCTATCGTTTCCCTGGTACACATATGATGCCATGTTCTTTACGGCTGTGTTCGCGTACCTTTTTTTCGAGCGGCGTTACCTGCCGGCCGGACTGGCGGCGGGGCTTGCTTTTATTTGCAAACAGTCATTCGCGGCGCTGATACCCGCAACATTAGTTATCTGGCTGTTAGCGCTGGCGCTTTCCCGAAGTTCATTCGATGACTGGCGGAAAGCGCTGATGTGGACCTCGATCGGCGCTCTTTCGGTGGTTGTGGTTTTGTGCGGAATCTTGGCCATACAGAACAGCCTGGGAGATTTCTGGCAGAACGTTTTTGTTTTGCGGTCTTCCGTGAATCCACTTTCAATACAATTTATGTTAATACAAAATCTTCCAAAAGCGGCCGCAGTGGCCTGGCCGTTTACATTGCTCATGGGGGCTATTGTTCTGGCGCTATCGCCGGGCCGATTGGCAGCCGCGATTATGGCCGCCGCGTTTGCGGCTTTTGCAGGCAGTCTGTTGAGCGAGGATTTCAGTTTAGTTTACAATATAACCGCGCTATTATATGTTATACTGGTGGCCGGTATACTGCGCACCGCATATACTGTCCGGCGCAGAGGCGAGGGCGCCGAACTTAAACGGAAAATGATGTTCTATGCCGTGTCTTTCGCCGCGCTCTATCTTGCGGGACTGAATTACAGCGGCTGGGATTTTGCAAATATCGGCGGAGTTCTGGCGCTTCCTGCGGTGATCATCTTCCTGTGCGGCCGTCCCGAAGATGCCACACATGACAATGTTATAGAAAGCGCAGGATTAATCGGCCGGATGCGGCTTTTTCTGTGCGGAGCCTGGCTGCTGCCGACGGTGTTTGCGCTGGGAATATTCACGCTTGCGTTTGCCGCGCATGACAAGTTCCCATATTTACAGGGCGACCGGCAGGCGCTCGAGGCGCCATTCAAATCCGCTATGTTAGCGGGGATGCTGGGCGAAGCCGGCCATGTGAGCGAAGTAGACAGTGTTGTGAACTACATTAAGGCAACCACCGAAGAGAGTGACACTGTTTTTGCGTTTCCGGATTTTACGGCGCTGAATTATCTCAGTTCGCGCCCGGCCTGGGGGAGAGCGCCGTGGCATTACTGGCGGGAGTTCAATTATTCAATGGCAGTACAAACCGCCGAACGTTTGCGCGATTGTCC
>JADFNA010000406.1 GCA_022563625.1 Candidatus Zixiibacteriota bacterium | reverse complement strand
CGCAATGACGGAATGCTGGGGCGCTCCGGCCCTTGAATATCACTTTACTCATCGAATGCGATGACTTCTATCCAGCGAAAATCTACCATACGGGCGCTATGTCACTCACTCTTGATTCTCCCGTCCAGTATGTCAAAGGCATCGGCCCGCGCAAGGCTGAGGCGCTGGAGACAGTCGGGATCAATACTGTCGCCGAACTGCTGGGGCATTTCCCGCGCGGCTATCTGGACCGCAGCAACACGATCGACATCGGCCGGGTCGCCAAAGACGCGGTGGTGACTGTCGTTGGCAAAGTTCTGGCGCAGGGGACGATGTACGGCGGCAAACATAAGCGCTTTGAAATAATTCTCGGCGATGACAGCGGGCATATCAGCCTGCTCTGGTTTCGCGGCCATAAATATTTCCAAGACCGTTTCAAGAAAGGCGACATTCTGGCCGCCACCGGTGTCGTCGGCTGGTACAACGGTTTTCAACTGGCCCATCCGGAAATCGAACCGCTCGAATCCGAGGACAAAGTCGGCGCGCATACGGGGCGCATTGTCCCGCTCTATCCCTCAACCGCCGAGCTGGGCAAAGCCGGCCTGAGCAGCCGCGGCTTTCGCAAGGCGATAAAGTTCGCGCTGGAATCCTGCGCACAGGAATTTGATGATCATCTGCCGGTGGATGTCACCGACCGGTATGATTTGCCGCGTCTGTCATTCACCATGCGCCAGATACATTACCCGGATAGTCTTGACAACCGCGAGGCCGCAAGGCGGCGCCTGGCTTTTGAAGAGCTGGCTGAGTTGCAGTTTCTAGTGTTGCGCCACAAATCAAAAATCAAAGAGATTAAAAAGGCGCATCCGCTAAAAAAACACGGAGCGCTGGTTAAGCGCTTTGCGAAGGCCCTTCCGTTCCAGCTCACTCCCGGCCAGCGCCAGGCGCTCAAGACGCTGTATGGCGACATGGCCGCCGACAGGCCGATGAATCGCCTCTTGCAGGGTGATGTCGGATGCGGCAAGACAGTTGTGGCGCTGGCCGCGGCGGTGTATGCTGTTGAGAACAAACTGCAATGCGCCTTCATGGCCCCGACAGAACTGCTGGCCGAACAACATCACACGAACTGGAAAACAACACTCGCATCAATCGATGTGACATCGGCGCTGTTTACCGGATCGCTGAAATCCGCCGCGCGCAGGCTTCTCGTCTCGCGTATCGCGGCAGGCAAAATTGATATTGTCTTCGGCACTCATGCGCTTTTCTCGGCGGATGTGCAATTCAAAAAACTCGGACTGGTAGTGATTGACGAACAGCACCGTTTCGGCGTAGCCCAGCGTGCGAAATTGATCGCCAAAGGAGCCGCGCCGGATATAATTGTCATGAGCGCCACGCCGATTCCGCGCACACTGGCGCTGACGGTCTACGGCGACCTTGATTTCGCGATAATACGCGGACTGCCGCCCGGTCGAAAACCGGTCAAGACGGTCTGGCGCATGGGTTCTGAGCGTGAAAAGATCTACAGGTTCATCGCCGAACGGGTTGCCAACAAGGAACAGGTGTTCATCATCTACCCGCTGGTACAGCGCACGGAAAACTCTGATTTGATGGCCGCCGAAGAAGCTCATCGTGAGTTTTCAGAGAAAATATTCGCCAACCTGAACGTCGGCTTGGTCCATGGCCAGATGAAAACCGCCGCGCAG
The DNA here is from genome assembly GCA_022563625.1 of Candidatus Zixiibacteriota bacterium. Lineage (GTDB taxonomy): Bacteria > Zixibacteria > MSB-5A5 > GN15 > JACZUZ01 > JADFNA01. The sequence continues at coordinate 958 of JADFNA010000406.1, read as the reverse complement.
GAAAAAGCAATTCGCGCGTTCGCTAAAGGAGAGACAGACATTTTGGTCGCCACCACGGTTGTCGAAGTCGGAGTTGATATCCCGGGCGCGACGGTGATGGTGATTGAACACGCCGAACGGTTCGGTCTGGCCCAGCTTCACCAATTGCGCGGCCGTGTCGGGCGCTCAGATAAGCCGTCCTATGTTGTCGCCGTGGCCTCGGCGCCGCTGTCTGATTTTGCGCGACAACGGTTGAATTATCTGGTAGGACATAGCGACGGATTTGAACTGGCCGAAGCCGACTTGAAACTGCGCGGGCCGGGTGAAATGTTCGGCACACGCCAGAGCGGAGCGTTGAACTTTCGCATGGCGAATCTTAGCTCCGATCAGGATCTGCTGCAAGCGGCGCGAGACCTGATCGGGAAGGCCCTGGAACAAGGGCCTGCGCACGATTCTTGTGGCCCAAATCAGAGCCAGATTGTAGAATACTATGCGGCAAAATCGGCGCTGCGCGAAAAAATCGCCGAGATCGCCTGATAATCCAGTGGAGAAATATATGTCGGATTTACAGCACAACAGTCAGCAAGACGACAAGCAGGACGACAAGCAAAACAGCAATGAAGGGGCCAAAAACCAGCATTTGTTTCTGTCGCTGGTGACCTCAATGCAGATGGGGGCCATGTATCAACTGGGCAAAATTGCCTCGCCAATCAGCGGCAAGATTGAACGGGACCTGCGTCAAGCACAGAACACGATTGATCTGCTGGCGATGCTTCAGGCCAGGACCGAAGGCAATCTCGCGGCCGATGAAAGCGAACATTTGCGCCGCATTATTTCGGAGCTGCGTCTGAATTACATCGACGAATCCGCCAAGCCGGATGCTCCCGAAGAGTCTGAGGATTCCACTGAAGAAAGCAAAGGCGCTAGCGCTTCGAATGAAACATTCGCTGATTCTGCCGATAAATCGACAACAAGCGAG
>JADFNA010000031.1 GCA_022563625.1 Candidatus Zixiibacteriota bacterium | reverse complement strand
GTACACGCTGGTTTTCATAGTCAGCGGCGATCCTTTAATTTTCTCAATGGTCAAGAAGACCAAATGCCCGCCGTCGAGCACGGGGATCGGCAGCACGTTTAGTACGGCCAGATTCACCGAGAGCATAGCCATAAAAGCCAGGAATGAATAAAGTCCAAGTTTCGCGGCTGTTGCCGACTGCTGGGCGATATAAATCGGACCGCCGACAGAGTTGGATTTCACCTGTCCGGAGATATAGCTTTTCACGAACGAAAAAATCTGAATGACCATGTGGTTTGTGCGGCTGAAACCAACGGCGATCGACCCGAAGAACCCGGTCTTACGCTCATACAGGATTTTCGTCAGCACGCCAATTTGTCCAACCGAGTCAATCTCTCCGCTTTCCAGCGTGACTTCTTTCAAGGCAGGTGTCATTGAAGCTGTCATTGTTTCGGAGCCGCGCAGCCATTCGACGACTAACTCCTGATTCGGACGGGGCGAGATGAGTGTGCGCAGTGAATCAAAGTTACCCACCGGCTGTCCATCGACGGAGATGATAATGTCATCAGTCTCAAGGCCCGCTGACGCCGCCGGACCCTCTTCGGACACTCCGCCGATAATTGCCCGGGTCTCACTGGTGTGAGGCTCACCGTAGACAAACATCAGAAACGAAAACAGGCCGATGGCCAGCAGATAATTCATAAACGGCCCGGCGGCAATGACCATGAATCGTTGAAAAATAGTCTTTGAGGAAAACTCATCAGAGTTGCCGCTCGGGGTTTCGTCAGGTGATTCGCCGGCCATTTTGACAAAGCCGCCCAGCGGAATCATGCCGATGCAATACTCGGTGCCTCTCCATTTTTTTACGAAGATATTCGGCGGAAACCCTAGCGAGAAGCGGTCAACCCGAATGCCGACTCTTTTGGCCGTCAGGAAATGTCCCAACTCGTGGATAAAAATGAGAACGCCCAACAGGACGACGAACGAAAGTATGGAAAATATACCGCTAAACATCAGTGTCTAATTCCTCCGGGCCGATGTGCCCTTTTATGTCCCCTGTTGATACGCCGCCCGGGCGCCAAAGTTGTCTTCAGGTATTGATAATTAATAATCTTTGTCAGTGGACGAACCCTTCGGCGGTTTTACGCCCCCAGCGGTCTGCGTCCAGAATATCCAGCAGTGAGGGTTTTTCGACCACGGTGTGTTTTCCCAGGGTCTTTTCAATAATGTCGGTTATGTCCATGAATCCTATACGCCCCAGAAGAAACGACTCAACAGCGACTTCATTGGCGGCATTCAGCGCCGCCGGGGCTGTCCCGCCCAGTGTGGCGGCGTTATAGGCCAGGTTGATGGCGGGGAATTTCTCCGCGTCGGGTTTTGTAAATGTCAGCGACTGCATTTCTGTCAAATCCAACCGCCCATAATTGCCCCTGACCCGCTCCGGCCAGAACAGAGCGTAAGCAATGGGCAGTTTCATGTCGGGGGCCGACATCTGGGCCACGACTGATGAATCAACATACTCAACCATCGAATGCACGACCGACTGCGGATGCACGACTATTGAGACCATTTCCGGCGGAATTGAGAACAACCAGACCGCTTCGATAAGTTCCAACCCCTTGTTCATCAGTGTCGCCGAATCAATAGTGACTTTAGGACCCATTTTCCAGGTCGGATGGTCCAGCGCCTCTTCTTTAGTGACAGATTTGAATTCGTCCTTTTTTTTCGTGCGGAACGGCCCGCCCGAGGCCGTCAGAATCAGGCGCCGTATTTCGCTGTCACGGCCGGAGGCCATACATTGCCAGATCGCGCTGTGTTCGGAATCAATAGGCAAGACCCGGGCGCCGGTCCGTGCAACAGCCTCCTCGAACAGAGGTCCGCCGACCACCAGTGATTCTTTGTTTGCCAGAGCCAGATATTTGCCGTTCTCGACTGTTGTCAGTGAGGCCAGGAGTCCGACCGAACCGACCAGCGCGTTGACAACCAGCTCAACTTCAGGCAGCGAAGCCATAGTAATCATTCCTTCATCACCGGTCAGCACATCGATGTTTTTGACCAGCGCTTCGCCACTGAGAAAATCTGCGGCGGATTGATCACCCATATACACGTAATTCGGGCGATAGCGCTCTATCTGGGCCAGCATGCGTTCGACGTCACTCTTGGCTGCCAGTCCTACCACATCAAAGCGGCCGGGGTGATCATCGAGCACCTCTAATGTTGAGCGCCCGATTGACCCGGTTGAGCCGAGTATGACTATTTTTCTGAGTTGCTTTTGCATCTGACCGTTCTGTTACGCCCTCTGCAATTCGCGCTAGCTGATCTTTGTAGCTTTTATGATTTTCACTTCTTTAATCGGCCTGTTGCCGGACGCTGTCTTGGTGGTCGCGATCTTGTCAAGCGTATCATAGCCGCTGAGCAGATGGCCAAAGATGGTGTACAGATTATCCAGAGAACCGTAGTCAACATGACAGACAAAAAACTGAGCGGATGCCGTATTGAATCCTTTGGGGTCGTCAGGACCCCCACCAGGACTCCGCGCCATAGAGAGCGTGCCGCGCAGATGAGGCAGCTTGGAAAACTCCTGATCAAGCTTGTAGCCGGGCCGATTCGGATCACCCATGCCGGTCCCGGTCGGATCACCGCCCTGAATCATAAAGTCCTTCATTACACGGTGGAAAATGAGGCTGTCATAGAAGCCCTCCTCGACGCGCGCCAGAAAACTGTCCGCGTGATTCGGGGCCACGTCGCGATACAGCTCCAGGACCAAATCGCCATAGTTCGTTTCCAATTTGACAATATGGTTGTTCTTGTCTCTGATCGGGTATTCGTACTTTACGGCGGCTTTTTCTTCTTTTTTGTCCGCTTTTTTGTCCTCTTTGGGCTGCTCTTCGACCAGGGTGGAATCATCGGACATATCAGCTTCCTTTTCTGTTTGTTCTGTCAGCCCGACTTTTGCATCCATTTTCGCCGGTGTGTCCGCTTTTGGCTCCGGCTCACTGCGGCCGCTGGAGCAGGCTGGCGCTAAAGCGATCGCTATCAGGGTAGCAAGGGTTAAAGCCGAAATGGTTGTCTGGCGATTTCTTGTCATCTGTGTTGAATTCATCATGCTTCTGATTAACCTCCGTTTATTCCTGTTTGAATACGTCAGATGATTTTCGATTTTAAATTCCGGATGGCCCCGATCCTCTGCTCCCAACCCGCGCTGAGAACTCCCCGCGCTAACGGACTCAACCGGCCGGGCAATATAGGCCAGTGGATTTGACACTGTCAAACTCAAATGCTCCAAAGATTCCCCTCCAGTCGAGGGTCTTTCGGACAAAGTCACCTGATATACCCCCGAACGCCGAAAGTAAGCTGGAAAAATCGCGGCCGGTCATTGCTTGCCATGGCGACAAACTCTCCCTGCAGACGAAGAGTGAGCATTTGAAAGGCGCGCGGGTCTTTCTGGATGGGGATTTCATCGCCAACGATGAAGCTGAAGCTGTATGTTCCCTCCTCGGGCGTGTTGACAAACTGTGAGTAGTGTTTGAGTGTGCTCAATTCAGCCGCCACGCCAAAATAGAGTGACTCTCCGCGTTCGTTAATTGGTTTCATGCGCTGCCCGATATAGACCTGTGTGCCCAGCAGGTATGAGCTAAAATCCGCAATCGGGCTGTTCACGCCTCCGATGATCAGTTCTTCATTGTCCTCGTTTATAATGCTCTCGCCTTCATTTGAGTAATTGATCTTCGTGATGCGAAACGAAATGCTGGCTTCAAAACCGAGTTCGGTGATAATGCCGACATAGAAGTTGGTGGTGTAGCTTTCCCGGTAGTAGTCTGAAAACGGACGCGGCGCTTCAAAAAAGTCTATCGACAGCGGCGAGTTGAATCTTGCTGAAGACCCGGTGGGGATTGCCAATCCGACATCAACTCCCCAGTAGCTGTGGTTGATCACATCGACGCCTGTTTTGGCAACGTCTTCGAGAGTGTAACCCTCGGGAGTCTCTTCTTCGCCATCTGGTCCGGTTTGCCCGGGCGCCGCAGGCGCCATAAAAAACATGAGCGCGATCAGCGTGAGTGACTCCGGGGATATGTAAAGTTTACGGGAGACTGTCATAGGCGCTGCTACCCTCCCAGCAGTGTGTAATGTGCGCTGAAGACAAGCTGCTGGTGGCTGAAATCATATTTGAAAGTGTTGTCGATAAACTTGTCAGTAGAGCCGAATGAGTAATCAGCGCCAACAGACAAACGCCGGGTGAAGCGCAAACCCGCGCCAAGAAACACAGCCGCGCCGACACTTGTACCCGGAGGTGTGCCAGGAACTCCAATAAATGGGCCGTGTTGCAGCCCTATCCCGCCGCTGAAAAACGGCGACGGGCCCCTCTGGGACAGATAGCGGGTGTAAGTAAATGCCAGCGCCCCCTGAGTGGGGTTTGTTTCACCGCTCAGATAGACATTCTGCCAGCGGATTTCGATTGAGTGTCTGCGGTCCCAGATAATTCCACCCGCAAGTGTCACAGCAACGCCGGTTTCGGTAATTGAGAAGTCAGAAAGGTCAAGGGAGGTTTTTGCCAGAGGGCTAAATCCAAAGCCTGCTCTCAGAAAGCTGCCATCACGCAGCGCCGGGGCGGCCGAGAGGGCCGGAGCGCTACCGGCGATAGCCAGCGAGGTAAGTGCCGCCAGAATCAGCGGTTTTAGCGCCGATTTCTTGTCTCTTTTCATGCAGTTGGATTCACGTTGTCAAGAAATGATATTTCGCTGATAATCGAAGTAATTGCCCGGCAAGCGATTCAGATGCGATTCAGTCAGGGAGCCAGACCGCTAATTATACAACCGGGACATGATTCGGACGCTCCCAAGCTGGGGATGTCGACCTATTACTGCAAAGCAACTGCCGGAAACAGGGAATGATGTGCACTCTGCAAGGTCATTTTGAAAAACCTGCAGGTCGGGTTTCTCATTCGCTGGCGCTCGTTCGGAACACCTACCTGCCCAATCTAGTCAAACTATGTCCAACCGCGCAGTTTCATGGCTTTAGCGACACGATCAACGGCGACCAAATATGCGGCCGTTCGCATGTCGATTTTGTCGGACTTGCGCGCTGTCATGGTTTGATAGACAGTTCCAAAAGCAGATGTCATTTTCTGGTTCAGGCGCTCATAAACTGTGTCGAGGTCCCAGTGGTAGTTGTAGTGGTTCTGCACCATTTCAAAATATGAGACTGTCACGCCCCCGGCATTGGCCAGAAAGTCCGGTATGACGAAAGTCCCTTTGCCGCTCAGAATCTTGTCGGCTTCGGGGGTGGTTGGCCCGTTGGCCAATTCGCAAATTAGTTTGGCCTTGACCTCGGCGGCATTGCCTTTGTGTATCGCCTGTTCAAGCGCCGCAGGGTAGAGTATGTCCACCTCAAGTGTCAGCAATTCTTCGTTGGAGATATCTTTGGCGCCGGGGAAACCGCTAACTTTTTTCGTCTTTTGCTTGTGGGCCACAATTGCCGCCGGGTCCAGTCCGTCTTTACTGTAGATCCCACCGCGGCTGTCCGAGACAGCCAGCAATTTCCCTTTGCCCAAAAGCTCCTGATGAAGTATGGCTGCATGTTGTCCGGCATTGCCAAAACCCTGTATGGCATAGCAAGCGTTATTCAAGTCAATTCCGATCTCTCTGGCGGCCTCACGCACACAATACACACCGCCCCGGGCGGTGGCGTCCGACCTGCCCAGCGATCCACCCAACTCCAGCGGCTTGCCGGTGATCATGCCGAATTCGTTCTGGCCGTTCATCCAGTAGTATTCATCCATCATCCAGGCCATGATCTGGGCGTTGGTGTACACATCCGGGGCAGGGCAATCCATTTTTTCACCCAGAATCCGGCCGATCTGGCGTATATAGGCCCGGCTCAGGCGTTCGAGCTCTCCGGCGCTCATTTCTTTGGGATTACAAATAACGCCGCCCTTGCCGCCGCCGAGGGGTATGTCCACGACCGCTGTTTTCCAGGTCATCCAGGCGCCCAGCGCACGCACGGTGTCGATTGTCTCATCAGGGTGAAACCGAATGCCGCCTTTGGTGGCCCCCCGGGCGTCATTGTACTGGACGCGGAATCCACGAAAGACCTTGACTTTGCCGTCATCCATACGCACGGGCAAATTGACGGTAAGTTCGCGCATGGGGTTTCGCAGCGTCTGATGAGTTCCCTCATCCAGCTTCAGGAGTTTCGCTGCCTGATCAAGTTGCTGCTGGGCTATTTCGAACGGATTCAAAGCGGTTTGCGACATTGATGAACCTCAAAATCTATTGTGTTTTCTAAATCTATCGTGTTTTCTAAATCTGTTGTGTGGCATAGGCTTACCCGAAAAACCGCTCGGACAGTGGTCTGAAAAAGCTAACGACAAAGGCAGGGTAAGTCAAGTTTTAGCGCTGCGGGATCGCAGGCGCCGGGTGTCACTCAGTCGTCGGCTTCGAGAAAAGTCGATAAAGCGCGTATCCCGTAAAGAGGGCCATTGATCCGAAGACGAATTCCTGGCCGGGCTGTGGGTTCTGATGCGCTCCGACCAGACCCAGGGCGCTGCCGCCAAAAATCGCAAAACACATTACCAGCCAACCGATCAGCCACTTCCGCAATTTCGGCTTTGGGGGGCTTTGATAGCGACCAAGAACCGCCGTGATCAGCGCAATTGAGCCAGAAATGATAATCGGCGCCAGGGATCCGGTGCGAAAATAACCGACCAGTCCCATCAAAAAGATGTAACCGGCCAGGGTGAGGATTAGTTGTTTGTTTTTCACGAGTCTGAAAACTATCCGCCTGCGCAGATTCTGATCATCGTCCTCATTTTGAACATTCTGCCCACTAATATCATCCGCGCCTTTCTGCTCGACCGTTTCGGGTCGATATAGCCCATAACGATTTGGAAGAATTTGCAGTGAAGCAAGAAGTAATTTAGGATTATCTAATAATCATTTATCATTCTTTCGACTGGAGGACATTATGGAGTCAAATCCTGAAGCAATGGGCGCGATGGGCGGCATGATTACGCTGTTCTTGCTGGTCGGTTTCTGGGTCTTCATGTCTCTGACGTTTGTCGGCATCGCCAACAAGCTGGGACATACTGAACACGCCTGGTGGGGCTGGGTACCCATCATGAATACGTTTCTGATAATTGAGATGGCCGGCAAGCCGATGCACTGGTTTATTTTCCTGCTTATCCCGATTGTGAACATCATTGTTTTCACCATGCTCTGGATGGAGATCGCCAAACGCCGCGGCTTCTCGCCGTTTGTCGGAGTTCTGTGCATTCTACCGTTCGTTCAGTTTATCTCAATGGGTATGCTCGCCTGGGGCGTCGGTTCGACACCTAACCGTTTCCCGGCCGGCAGCCAGCCGTCCCCGGTGGCGCCGAACCCTATGCAACAGCCGAGAGTCCCACAACCGCCGATGGGGCCACCGCCGCCTAGAGGCTAAGAAACACACGCAAGTCTTTTGGCTCTTTGCGCCAATGAAGAGAAACCGCCGGTTGAGAGAACTCTCACCGGCGGTTTTTTTGCGCCCAGCTTGTACGCCAACTTTCTGCGCCCGGCAACATGTCATTCTGAACGGAGCGTCAGCGAAGTGAAGAATCTCAGCAATGTTGTAATGACAGTTGAGATTCTTCGCTACACTTCGTTTCACCCAGAATGACAAATGGGAATAGCCTGTTTGACGATCGCAAACGTAGCGTTGGTACCTCAGGCCTTCATTTTCCGTATTGTCTCCGCCAGATCCGCCCCAACTTTTTCGACTCGGGCCGACAACTTCTCGTCTGTCATGGAGCCGTCACCATTGAAGGCCTTCCCGGCGCCGGGAACAGCCACCTGATTCGTTATCACCTGCGTATGTATTCCCATCAGAAGCGACCGCAGATGCGGCAACCCGCGCAAACCGCCCAGGGCGCCGGGTGATGTCGCCACCAGACCTGCAAACTTACCGACAAAACATTCTAGTGATTTTTCGCCCTCCTCCTGGCGCGAGGCCCAGTCGACCACGTTCTTGATCATGGTCGAGAACAAACCGTTGTGCTCCGGCGATGAGATAAGAAAACCGTCATGTTCTTTGAAAAGCGCTTTTAATTTACGCGCGTTTTCCGGCAACCCTTCTTTTGCCTCGAGGTCCATATCATAAACCGGCAGCGGATAATCGCGCAGGTCGATGAGGGTCACTTCGGCCCCGGCTTTTTGTGCGCCTGCGGCGGCGATTTTGACCAATTTCTTGTTGTATGATCCCTCTCGTGCGCTGCCGGCGAAAGCGAGGATTTTTGGTGTGTGACTCATGGTGATTTAGCTCTCCGTATTAATTGCTAGCGGGAATGTTGAGTTAAAGTGGGCGGTGGACCTCCGGTTTGCCACTTCATCCGTTTATACGTTACAGTGGGCGGCAGACACTCCCGGTCTGCCCCATTCGTACCTTAGCGCTTTATCCCAACCACAACAAGCGCGACAAAAAAGTAGGTCAGCAGGCCTGTTCACCTGACATTTCTTGCCGACTTTGCTCTATACGCTCCTTGATTGTCTTATCCAAAGTAAATGGATTGAATTCGTACTTCCCAAATAGCCAGAGTGCGTGGTCAAACTTTTCGTAGCCCAAAGACTCCATCCTGACAAATCCGGAAAAATCGTCTACTGTTTTCTTGAAATGGACATAATCCCTCAATTCTCTCTGTGAAAACTTCCCGGTGAATTGGTGGCTCTTATTGAAACGGCTTAATAATCTCATCACATAGTCATCAAACATTGGAAAAATATCAGGACGGTGAAAGGCTGCATACTTTGTTGAAAATGAGTAAAAATCAATTTCTTTGTTCAAGCCGCGATTTGATCCGATTCCGTGCCCTGCTCGCATGTCACCAATCACAGACAAGTCGGCGCTCATGAGTTTCAAGTCGATATTCCTACTCACAATATGCTTGGCCATATTCAAAGTATCATAAACCACGGTCGAGTACAACGTGTTAATAAGAACAGTTTTTTCATAGACCCCTTCAAACGAATCGTTTTTAGGACAACGCTTGACAACTCCAGCTATCATTCGCGCCGGTAAATCAAAACTCTCAGTCGTGTCAAACAAATGTGAACAGAGCTGGAGTCGGTGTCGAATCTGCGAAACAGAAGTTTTGGTATTGAGCATGGACTCTCTTTCTGCAGCCTGCGTTGATGTTTTCATCCGTCTGGCCTTTATTCCGACTTGTGTTCGCGGATGACCGAGAGAAACTCCGTGGCATAGCGTTCTGCTTTGGTTTCGCCTACACCGGAGACATCCAGGAAATTGTCGCGGCTAATCGGTTTTTTGCGGGCCATGTCTCTTAGTGATGTATCGTGGAAGACGATGAAGGGCGCTATTCCTGTTTGTTTGGCTACTTTCAGGCGCAGTGTGCGAAGTTTTTCGAATAGTTCCTTGTCAACACCCTCCCACCCGATCAACGCCCTCACCTCCGATTGAATCCCGCCCATGCGATCAACCTTACCCCAAACTTTCTCACCTGTCTTTCGGACTTTGGCCGGTTTTTTGGCGGGTTTAATCAGGCGCGGCGTGTCTTCACCGCGCAGAACCAGATGTCCTTTGTCTGTGACAGCGAGGACATTGTACTCACCGGTTTTTTGCAAGTAATCCTGCGAGACAAGCTGTTCAACCCAGTCGCGCACCGCGCGCTGGGAGAACTCCGCAAGTATTCCGTATGTGCTCAGGCTGTCGTGCCCGAACTCAAGTATCCGCTTCTCTTTTGATCCAATCAGCGTTTGTGTTGTGTATGCGGCGCCGAAGCGTTCGCCCAAGCGCATCACGCCGGAAATAATTTTCTGGGAAATTTCCCCGGCATTGTCCGCGCTGTCAAAATGTCCCAGGCAAATATCGCAGGCGCCGCAGGATTAACGGCACTAGAGAAAGAGAAGACGTTTCCTGGCGACAACTCACCAGAGTGGGTATGTCACCACGGTATGAATGCTTTTGTTGCAGCTATGGAGGGAAACGAATTAAAAGATTGGCATATTTCTAAATCTGAGTGGCCGAATGTGCGTGAGGAATGTCGCTCGCAGGTGGTGGGGTTCTCTGAAGAATTACAAGATTCAGAAGGTAAGAGTGGTTGGTTCTAGATAAACGGCTAATCTTAAGCTTAGCCGTTTAGGTTTAACGGCTACGATGGTATAGCCGTTTATTTTGTCAATGTTTATGCAAAATGATATACTTACTTTATATCATTATTAAAAGAAGTATATGCCAGGACCAAGTGGGATTTGTCACAGGTATGCAAGGCTA
>JADFNA010000030.1 GCA_022563625.1 Candidatus Zixiibacteriota bacterium | reverse complement strand
ACCAGGTTAGGCTTTCGGCGCCGGCGATTATGTGCGAGTTTCTTTTTCCGCCGCGCAGGAGTTGGTCGAGGACGGCTGCCAGCGTATCAAGCGCGGCATTTCAGCGCTCTAAATCCCCAACACAAGGACCAGATCATGCCGACCTATCAATACAAATGCCCGTCCTGCTCTCATGAATTTGAAGAGTTTCAGTCCATAACAGAGGACGCGATAGAAAAATGCCCGGCCTGCGGTAAAAAAACACAGAGACTGATCTCGGGCGGCGCAGGTCTTCTTTTTAAGGGCAGTGGTTTCTACACGACTGACTACCGTTCTGACAGTTACAAGAAAGATTCCAAGGCTGACAGCTCCGCTAAAGCAGCCAAATCTGACAAGTCCGAAAAGGGAGGCCCATCTGATTCCGCGTCAAAAGAGAGCGGCTCGTCTGGCTCAAAAACTTCGTCAAAGGCATCAGGCTCAAGCGCCGGCGGTCCAGTTTCATCCGGTTCTACCAAATCTACCTGAGCGGCGCCAGCCCCCTGCCTGGCTCGCTTGACAGCCTACAATCAGCGACCTATATATCCATGCGGGATCGGCCTGCGCGGTCCGGGCCTGAATAGTAGCGCCAGACATCATGCCGCTCATGCGCATAGCGCCATCCACTGGTACCAGAAACATCTGCGCTAAACAGATATACACCAACGGCCGATACGTGTAGCACTCCCACAGCCAGGGGAGAAACAGGTACAAGCTAAGGAAGTTAGATAATATGTCCGCCCTCAAGGAAAAGCTGGCCTCGCAAATCGATTCACTGCGCGAGGACGCTAAGGCGATTATCACCGCCTGCGGCGATGAGAAACTTTCCGAAGTCAAAGTAGCGCAGGCCTTCGGCGGCATGCGTGGTGTAACGAGTTTGATTTGTGACACCTCGGAAGTTTCTCCGGAAACAGGACTGCTCATCCGGGGCATTCCTATTCTTGAACTGACCAACCGTCTGCCGGAAGAGATTTTCTGGCTGCTGTTGACCGGTGAAACTCCGGATGAAGGCCAGATGCGCTCGCTTCATGAAGATTTCATTTCGCGTTCCGAAGTTCCCGATTATGTATACAACATGCTTGCCACGTTTCCGCTCGACAGCCACCCGATGGCTATGCTCAATGCGGCGCTTCTTTCGCTCGAGCGCGAGTCTGTATTCCGCAAACGATATTTCGAAGGCATGTCCAAAGATGAATACTGGGAGGCCGCTCTCGAAGACGGCCTCAATCTAATCGCCAAAATTCCGGCGATCGCCGCGGCGGTGTATCGTATTCGCTACGAGAAAGGCGGCTTGATTCCCTCACAGGCCAAGCTCGGCTGGGGCGCCAACTTCGCCCGCATGCTGGGGATTGACGCTCCCGAAGAAGAGTTCGCAAAATTCATGAACCTGTATCTGACACTTCATTCGGACCACGAAGGCGGCAATGTCTCAGCCTTTTCCTGCGCCACTGTTGGCTCTGCGTTGTCTGATCCGTATTACGCCGTGTCGGCTGGCCTGAACGGCCTGGCCGGGCCGCTGCACGGTTTGGCGAACCAGGGCTGCCTGCGTTTCGTCCAGGGTATCAATGAGCGTTATCACGGTGTGCCCACTGACGAACAGTTGGTCGAATACGCCTGGGAAACGCTCAATTCCGGCAAGGTGATCCCGGGATATGGCCACGCCGTGCTGCGATGTCCGGACCCGCGCTTTATCGCGTTCCATCAGTTCGCCGACAAACATTTCAAAGATGACCCGTTGATGCTCATTGTCGACAAGATTTATCGGCTGATACCCGATGTTCTGCGCGAACAGGGCAAGGCGAAAAACCCGTTCCCGAATGTTGACGCGATATCCGGTTCGCTGTTGTATCAATATGGCATAAGCGAGTTCCGCTACTACACCGTCATGTTCGCCGTTTCGCGGGCGCTGGGACTGGTGGCGCAGCTTGTTCTCAATCGCGCAGTCGGCATGCCGATCACGCGGCCTAAATCAGTCACGTCTGCATTTATCAAGTCCAAGTTTTCTCCGGCGGTGAAGGTCTGACCGGCTGTCGACAGAAACAGAAACTATTTTACTGCGTAGCTCAAATAGACTCGCGCGGTTTTTTCATGAAATAGAAACCACGTTGTTTACCACACAGTGTATATAATATGGGGTATATAATATCGGGTGGCGCCCGATTGCCCGATTGCATGATTGCACGACTGCCGGAAACTAAAACCTCTATGACTAAAACCTCTATGAAAGATGACTGATTAAAATGCGAAAACTCCTTACTTTCACCATCGCCCTTGTTGTCGTAACAACTTGTACGACAGTAACATACGCCGCGAGTGAGGCCGACGCGGCGACCCGCGAAGTCACACTTTCTCTGAAAGGTGTCACCTGCGGCTCTTGCTGGACTCCGATTGAGAAAGCGTTATCAAAAATCGACGGTCTTATAAGCGCCGAATTCAACCTCGAAAATGCCGAGTGTATTCTGGTTGTAGGGCAGAACGTGACTGACTCTTTGCTACTAGCTGTGGTGAGCTATACTGGATACTCCTGCGAGCTAGGCGCCGGGAAAGGCGGCTATGCCACCCAGCTAGTCTACCCTGACAGCGCAGATATACTCTGGCTCAGCAAACAGGGTGAGAAGATCGAAGACCTGTCTGCCGGACTCGCGCCGGGCAAAATAAACATTGTCGATTTTTATGCCGATTGGTGCGGCCCTTGCCGGGTCCTGGATCAAACTTTGCTCAAGCTGGCAACAACGCGCGATGATGTGGCAATCCGCAAGGTCAATATTGTCAATTACAAATCCCCGGTCGCCAAGCAATTTCTACGCCGTGTGCGCGGCATTCCTTATGTACTCGTATTCGACAAAAACGGCAAACGTATCGCGCGCATCACCGGATTGGACATTGAAAAACTTGACAAAGCGCTGGCCAAGGCCGGCAGCGGCTGATCAATCTCCATGAATTCTGCCGGTATTCTCGCCAGTCTCACAAAACGTACGCTGCTGTCTTTTTGCGCTCTGGTTGTTTTTGCGCAAATCGCCCCCGGCGCCGCCTGAGCGGGCTGAAGCAACCCTAACCTGCCGGTCGGCGGGTCCGCTGTTTTACCGCCGCTTCCAGGCGAAATTCAATATATGATATCACTCAGCGGTACAAGCATATCCGATAGCCATGCTCATGCCTGCCCCGACATCGGCCCGGATTGCAACGACACCTCACGCCCCGAACCTCTGCCATACCGCCATGAACTGAGAATTATTCCGGCTGACTTGAGCGCCACCGTAGCTGTCGGCCTGAGACAGAATCTTGGAGTTGAGGTTTATCTTCCTCTCAGAATAATTCGCAGTCGGATCGACTTTACCACTCCAACCGGGGCGCCGTATGATCCGGCCAGCGATGGAGTTTCTGACCTCCATCATCACAACAAAACCTATGCCCGTATTTCCGATCCACGCCTGCTCTTGATCCTCGGACACGAATCCGCTGACTGGGGGTTCTCAACTCGCCTGGGCTTTACTATTCCCCTGGGCCGTACAGAGGAAAACCCGTTTGAGCTGGGAGGACAGGGCGCTGAGCACCAGCATTTTCAGTGGGGCACAGGTGTAGTGTCACCCGTTGTCGGACTTGGCCTCAACCGCTTTATGGGGTCAGTGAGCATCAGTGTTACTGCGCTCGCGCAAATTTCCGCAGGCCGAAATAACCATGGGTACAAGGCCGGCCACATATACAACGGCGCCGCGCTGGCCAGACTGATCTCCCAGCCTCTGGGTCTGTCGTGGCAGGCGGGACTGAGCGTCTATCATGAAACGCGCGAGGATTGGAGTAATTCGCAGGTAACCGGGGAGGGCAATCTTGGCCGCACAGATATTCTGGCCAGTGTACACATTTCGCGTGCCCTGGGACCGGGCGCCGTTAACCTTTCGTTGTCTATTCCAATTTCGCTCAACACAGTCGGCTCACAACTAAGCTACCCGGCGCTGGTGGGTGTGAGTTTTTCCGGGGCGTTTGTGGAAAACTAGTTCTACCCCCTTGTGATTCGGGCCGGGTCCCAGCGTATTCCTTCACAACAAAAAAATCCGGGGGGACTCTCAAGCTCCCACCCGGATTGTGTATACGAGCTGTCACGACCATAGGTTACAGTATTCTCAGCTCTGTTAGAACCTGAGTCCCACCTGGTTGGGACATAAAATGCGCCCTGATGTCATCAACGATACGGTCCATGCGCATACCCTCGTTGCTGAACCAAGAGCCGTCACGCCTCTCACCGGCGGCGTGATGGATCGAGAGCAAGTCCCAGCTATTGTTGAAAATCGGGGAGCCTGATGACCCTTGTTCGGTGTCTGTTCGGTAACGGATGCGTTCGCTATAGATGTTCGTGATAGTATTGTCCTGCAGGGCAACTTCTTTGCGACGGGCGCGCGGATGCTGGATGATATTCACGTGCTGGCCGTGCTCATTCGCAGTCGGTCCGGCATATGAAACTGTGCGCGGCAACTGCAAGAAACCCCATCTGGCGCCGGGAGTCCGGCAGACACGCCTCAGATAAGGCCGCCAGCCAACCCCCATTCTGGGCTGTCTCATAATCCCTGCAGTTGGCTCCATTGGCTCATCGGGACCAGGCGTGACTCCACCAATAATTGCCTCGTCCTGATAATCGGCGAACTCTTCGTAGGTGTAGTCACCAAAGGCGCTCTCTTCTCCGCTGTTGAACGCACCGCCCGGCAATGATGAGCGGCGGAAATGTGTCAACGGGGGAAGGACTAAGCGGCATTTCGATTTTACCCGTACAATAGTGAAGTCTAAAGCTGAGTTGGTGTAAAACAGATTGTTCGGATCGAAGCCATAACTGTCGACCGGCAGCGGGCTGCCGCTGTAGTCGAACTGATAGTTAAATTCCCCTTTGGCTCCTGCGGCCGCAACTTCGGAGCGAAGCACATGATTGTTGGTCATCAGGATTGACGGCGAAACAAGAAAACCTGTGCCAAAACCAATGTTCAGATTAACTCGCGCCACGGCCCGTTGGACTACTGCGCCTTCCTCCAGAAAATGCGCCGGGAGAAAGTTCAAATGACCGGGGATAATACGCTCCAGTGGTCCAAGATCTTCACAGTTCACACGAGATTCTGTGCCGATATCAACCTCGCGACCCGGATCACCAAAGTCCTTGAAAGTTTTGAGAATCGGTTCACCGCTGTTCAGGATTTCCCTGACCTGCTCCAGAGTATTAGTTTCAGTGACCTGTTCCAGGATTTCTGTGACCGAGGAGGTCCCTGTCTTACCCGGAGCATTATTGCCCCCTTTGCGAGTAACACGAGACGAAGTTGTTTTGACGGACATTGTGTCACCTCCTTTGTGTATTGAATGTCCTTAACGCGTACTAACGATATGGTTCACATGTTGCTTGATACGTTTTCACGCCTGGCGGGCACAGGTCAAGCCAGTCTGAAAGGCTGTACTTTCGGACCGTCCAGACGCGGAATTAAATCCACATGGGGCACCCCCTTCCGTGCCGGGGAACATTAGCTGCGCGGAGCAAACTCGAGAGTTCAGCTATGACACTGAAATCAATATAGAAGGCCCGGCTGGCCGGTCAAGCCCGCCGGGCAAAAAAACTAAAAGAAAATCGTAATTGTCCTGATTAGTTATGTGAGGTACTCAAAGCCTGACCACTGGTTGCGCTCAAAATTGAATTGATCCAGAGAACCTGGCGCAGAGCAACGTTTTGGCGCTGTGGATAACTTTGGTCTCCAGGCCGATAATCAACCGGTCAGTCGTTCATAGCCAAACAGCCGCCTGATATATGCCAGCTGGCCGACATGATAACTTTCGTGCAGTGACAAAAACGCGATAGCTCCCAGGACTGTCTTGTCCTGACCGGGAAAATCCGGCTCAATCGACTCGGCCAGTTCCTCATCTGAAATCTCGCCAAAACGCGCCATCAACTTATCGCCTGTGTCTTTCCAGGTCGAAAGGACCTCGCCGAGCGGAGGGTAGGCATCCGGCGCTTTAATCTCACATCCTGAATTGAACAGTTCTCCCCAGCTTGACTTGGTCCCGAGGCCCGTCAGTTCGCCAAGGAACATCCGCGAATCTGTCACATGTCCGGCAATCCAGTGCAGAGAATTACCGCCTTCGGGCCTGCGGAACACGTCCTCGTCCTTAATGTCAGCGAAGGCCTTGACCAGAAGCCCGGTATTGACGCCGTACTGGCCCATGATGCCCTTGAGCGTTTGTGTTTGTTTCAGAGTGTCTAGCATTGCGCATGTCCTTTCGTTAGTTGTTATGGAGTGAGCGATAAACGCATGAATTCAGTGTCCCTCACGCCACTAATATATCAAAAACTTTACGGACGCTCAAGTCAGCCCGAGCAGAATGTGACACCGGCCGAAATAGTTTCGGTTGGGGAAACGAGTTATCTGAAATATATATTGATGGTGGAAACTTAAGAAAGCTGATAACTTGAGACGGTCAAAATCATTTGGAATACGACTGGCTGACATTTTGTGGAATCGCCGCGCCGATGACAATCACACCCGTCGCGAACACAGCCATCGTGACCAAAAACGCAATCGCCTGCGGGCGACGCGCGGTGTTTTTCACAACACTTGGCGTGTGCGGCGGCCTGGTGGTCCACGCACTGGCCTCATCGCTGGGCTTGGCAGCCGTACACATTGCACAGCGATTAATCTAGCTGGGACTCTGCGGATATTTTGTGAGCTATATGCGCCTGTCGTTCGGCAAACCAAGAATCTGGCTCCGGATTGAGTATCTTCCCGGCTCGGTTCTGGCCGCGTTCGGCCTTACTATGGAGCTGGACGAGCGCTAACCAGCTATATCTCACAAAGAATTTCTACAAGAAACTTTCGATTAGAGCGTATCCAGACCAAGCGCCTCCGGTGCATTCGGTGGCCGCACAGTCACTCGTGTCGGATGTTTGAACACTTTCGGGTCGCCGCCCAGAGCTGAGATTCGCGCCTGGAACAGCGCCCGGGCGGCATCCATTTCCAGTCGCTGGCGCTGCATCCAAGAACGCACGCTACGCCAGTACCCGGCATCTGAGTCGGTTATTCCCTGCTCATCGAGGGTGGCCAGCAGCATAGAAAACGACTGGCCCTGGCGCATAGGAACGCTAGCGATCCAGTTTCGAAACTCAGCGGAAACAAGCCGCCGCTGGTCCTCGCGGGCCGCATGGGTCTGGTAGTCCGCATACTTAATCGTCACCAGGTAGGTGATCAAGACTAGACCGATTGATGTCGCCAGCCAGACCAGCCGCGGCGCAACGGTACGCTCAGGCGTTTTGCGGGCGCCGACAAGTTTGGACGTATTGGCAATATTCCATGACAACCGATTGAGCCACAGGCTGGTCTTAGTATACCACTCGTCGCCTTTGCGCCGTCTTTTCTCTAACGAAACTGTGCGGCGTTCAAACTCTTCTGAAAGCAAACTGAGCGGCTGGACTGAGCGTAGCAGCGGATCACCCAGACCGAAAATGTCCACAGCCAGGCGACTGGCCTGCGTCAGCCACGTTTCGCGCGCTTCCCGCGAATTCAAATACTCAGGAGAAAAGTCACTTTCGAAACGCTGGTGGAGCTTGTTGAGCCGTTCTAATGCCTCACTCTTTCGCATAAGACGACATTTCCGTCATTTAAAAGTTTGCCAGTTACGAGAGTCAATCAAAACACCGAAATGTTGAAATACTTCTTGGGATTCGTTTCGATATCTAAAATCAAATTATCCACCCGCGCCACTAAATCCTTGAGATTGTCATACAGAGCCGGGTCATTCACAGCCGCGCCCATAGTTCCCTGGCCGCTTTCTATTTTGTCCAGAATACTGTTGAGTTTGCCGGTCATGCCGGTCAGATCAGCGTAGAGCGTTGTGTCAAACAGCAGCCGTCCAACTGTGCCGCCCGAATCGGTAAGCGCATCGGCCAGTTTTTCAAATGACGCCACACCGCTTTCCAGGCTGGCGAAAGCGCGCGACTGGTTTTCATTGAACGCCCTGAGCGTCGCATTCAGTTCAGTTATCACCTGATTTAAGTTATCATAAAGTGTGGTGTCATTAAACAATTTCCCGATTGCTCCTTCGCCATCCACAATCTTGCCCAGTACGATTTTGAAATCCTTTGCCAGCGCGTTCATATTCTCAAGCGCCGAGGCCCCTTCGCGAAATAATTTATCAACGTCATCTTCTATAACTTCAATAGCTCCATTCTGGGCGAGAACCGGGGCGCCGGGCGTACCGGGAATGAGGTCGATGAATTTGTCGCCAATCAATCCGATTGCGCTGATTTTCGCCTTGCTGTCAGTCGTCACCATGTGCCAGACGCCGCTGCGAACTTTTCCAACCACCTCTATTTTGTGTGTCTCCGGATCAAACTTGATCGAGCGTACATTGCCAACCTCAACCCCGCGCATCCAGACAGGCGACCCGGTCGTCAAACCATTGACGCTGGTGAAATAGGCCCGGAAAAGTTTCTTGCTCTGAAAAATTGATGTGCCCCCGCCGAAAAAGGAGGCCCCCATCACCATTCCGAAAGCGCCCAGAAGCAAAACGCCAACTTTTAATTCAGACCATTTGACTCGATTGGATCGACGCATTTTCTAGTTTTCGGTTTTTACTGGCCCGCCTGATTACTTTTTTAGCCTGTCGGTATCCCAACCGCGCTGTTTGACACCCGCCGCGGCGATGTCCATAGTAACATTTTTCTAGCGCCACTGGCAAATTATCGCGGTTGTAAGCAAAGCCTTCAGGAAAACCCCTTCTCCTCAAGGGCCTTGAGAGATTCTCTGAACGGCTCAAGGAACTTGAGAACTCGCGGCTCGGTGGAATCTCTGAGTTCCGGCAGGTTTCCGTCAAACGCCACCCGGCCCTGGTCGATAAGAATGAATTTGTCTGAAATTTCAAGCGCATCAAGAAACTGATGCGTGACCACAATCGTGGCGATGTTGCGTTTCTGGGTCAGCTTGTCCATCAGTTCCAGGACTTTCGTCGTCGATTCCGGGTCCAGGCCCGTGGTCGGCTCATCATAGAGCATAATTTTCGGGGCCGTAGAAAGAAGCGCCCGGGCGATAGCCACCCGGCGCTGCATCCCGCCGGAAAGTTCATCAGGCAGAGAGTCGATGATGCTCTCCTCCAGCCCGATATAGCCCAGCATTTCACGCACACGCTGTTCAACCTGTTCAATGCTATTATCGGAATGTTCTATCAAATAGAAGCCGACATTTTCACCGACAGTTTGCGAATCAAACAGCGCGCCTTCCTGGAACACCATGCCCATTTTCCTCCTAACTCGCCGCAAACCGCTTTCCTTAAGGTGGGTGATTTCCTCGTTATCGATCAAAACTTCACCGGAGTCCACCCGATACAAACCCAAAAGAAGTTTCAGGATCGTCGATTTGCCGGAGCCTGACTGCCCCATAATTACGCGCGACTCACCCTCAGGAATAATAAATGACACATCATTGAGTACAGGCTCGTCAGTGTATCCAAATGTCACATTGCGCAGTTCTATCATGCTGCCGCCTTCATAAAAATCACTTTAGAAGTATCCTTTTAGAAGTATCCTTTGAGGAACTTGAAAATAGCCTGCGTGATAATAAAATTCGCCAGCAAAATGCTGATCGAGGAAATGACGACTGACTGATTGGTGGCCCGGCCGACACCCTTTGCCCCGCCTTCGGAGGTAAACCCCTTGTAGATTGAAACAAAGGCTATGATCATGGCAAAAATAACCGGCTTGATCAGGCCCATCGAAATGTTGCCAAAATTCAAACGCTCCCAGACCGGCGCCCAGTAGAGCGCATCCGAGATGTGGGCGTGATACTTCGCTATCAAAAATCCACCATACAGCCCGACCATATCACAGGCGATGGTCAAGGCCGGGACCATAATCAATAAAGACAACAAACGAGGGACGGCGAGTTTCCGGATCGGGTCGATGGAGAACGCCTTGAGCGCGTCAATCTGGTTGGAGGACTTCATCGAGCCGATTTCAGCGGTAATTCCGCTGGCCACCCGGGCGGCGACCATAATTCCTGTCAGCGTCGGCCCCAGTTCGCGCACTATGGCCAGCACCATAACCCGCCCGAGATATGTCTTGGCCCCGAAATCACCCAGCTCGTTTGAGAAGTTTAGCGCAATCGCCTGACCGGCCATCATCCCGGTCAGAAGCACCAGCCACAGCGAACCATACCCGGCGATATACATCTGCTCAAACGTCTCGCTCAGATAAAACGGCCGTCCGAAACAAGCGCGGATGACCTTCCAAGAA
>JADFNA010000405.1 GCA_022563625.1 Candidatus Zixiibacteriota bacterium | reverse complement strand
CCTGCCCTAGACCTCGTTAATACTGGCCGTCAACTGGTCCAGCCGCTCGATCATATCTGTCAACTGGGCCGCCAACTGGGCAAAATCTCCGGTTTTGGCGCTGGATGAAGCGCGCGCCAGGCTGTCGAGTTGATTGAGCGAATGGCGGGTTTGGGTCTGCTGTCTTTCAATCCGAATAATGCGCTGTTCGACCTTGAGCACGTCCTCGCGCGAGGCGCACGAAGCCAGCGCCGCTAGAGCCAGGGCGCCCAACATTGCCCTCTGGAGAATCCTCCAAGCCAATCTGTCAGAGACCAGTTTCATATCTCTTATACGTCCCCGGAAAGGGCCTGATTAAATTCAAATCCCTGAACCAAGCAGCCTACTGCGAGATAATCCGGAATTGCGCCCGGCGGTTTTTCGACCAAGCCGCTTCATTATGTCCCTGCATCGCCGAGCGCTCTTTGCCGTATGAGATAACCTGCATCCGGCTCTCGGCTATACCCAGATTGAGCAGGTAGTTCTTAGCCGCATTGGCCCGCTTCTCGCCCAGCGACAGGTTGTATTCCACTGTCCCGCGCTCGTCGCAGTGTCCCTCGATCTGAATGACCAGATTCATGCTTTCTTTCATTAAGTCAGCGTTGTTCTCCAGCGCCCCGCGGAACTCCTGTTTGATATTGAACTTGTCAAAATCAAAATAGACAATATCGAAATCAGCTTCAAAAATCTCACGCACCTCAGGCGCCGGTGGCGTGGTGTCGATAACTGGCTCAGGCGGCGGTTCCGGCGGCATGGTGTCAACCGGTGTCGCGCTTTCGTCAACTGCCGGTTTCGGTCCGCCGCCGCAATTCACCAGCGCCGCGGCAAAAACAAACATCAGGCCAATTCCAATTAGCCGTTTCATAGCTCTCTCCTTGTGATTATCTGTTTGTAGAATTATCTGCTTGTAAAATGTCTTCGATTCACCTGACCGGCGCGATGGTTCACCGGCCTCACCAGCGGGACAATCAGAAGCGTCTGCCATATCTCCGATCCGGTCCCGAATTACTCTGCAATAGTAGCCATTTGACTATGCAGGGTCAATATAACAATCCAGCGACATCAGCGCTTGTTGATAACCTCGTCGGCCAGTTTCTTGGTAGGGCAAAACCCCTGCGGTTCTGCCAAACCATGGTTGAGTTACCCAAAAGGCAGAACCGCAGGGGTTTTGTCTTATTCTTTTTACTTCCAGCTAACCTATTCCTTGACATAGCGTTGCTGTGATCGCTATATTCTGTTGTACGAGCTGTGCCCAATTCGTGCCAGCTCCACGACTCTCATTATGGCCAGAATATACAAAAGAGACAAAGTCTGGTACTTAGACATCCGAGTCAACGGAAGACGGCTACGTCGACGCGTTGGAACGTCTAAAAAGATAGCCGAACTCGCCCTTAAGGACGCCGAAGTCAAAGTTGCACGCCATGAATTTGGCTTCGCTAGAAGAGACATCGCACTATCCAAGCTGTTTGAAATGTTCCTTGAATATTCACAAGCCCATCACCGCGCGGGATCAACAGGACGCTTTCGATCTATCATAGATAACTTTACACATTACATCCACACCAAGACGAATATAACCGTTCTCTCAGAAATCACAACCGAGACAATGGACCAGTACAAGATTTATCGTAAAGCCGCTCCATCTCAGAGTTCCAAAACTTCGTCCAAGGGGATCACCGCTGAGACCGTAAATTTCGAACTAAAGACGCTCACGAACATATTCAACCGAGCGATTTCATGGGGATATCTGACCGACAACCCCCTCAAGAATGTAGCACGCTTCAAGGTTGATAAGGCAAAATCTGTTCGGTTTCTTACGATTCAAGAGTGTCAGCGGCTCTTGAAAGCTTCTTCCGAGGACATGTATCCGATATTTTTCACGTATCTCAATACCGGCATGCGTAAATCTGAACTTATTCATCTGGAATGGTCTGATATTGATTTTGGCAGGAAGATGATCAACATACATTGGAAAGAATTCTTGCGCCCCTCCTGCAGCTCTTTAGCGATCCCGCAAACGCCCGCCATGGGCGTTGCGGCTGAAAAGTCGATTGTTTGTATCGATGGCAGAGCTAACCTAAAAAGTGCTACAACTAATGTGCGCTGGTCAAAAAACCGTAGGGCTTTCGGAGCTACTTTCCTATTAGCCGAGCAATAAGATTGTTGAGAGCAAGAAACTTTCTAAACCCTTGTCTGCCATATGTTTTTATACTTTGTTGTGTTTCAGTTTTGGCGCAACTTTTCTTTTTATTTTTTTCTTGTCTTTTAGTTCACACTCCCAAAGTCGTATGAGTGTCCAGTTTTTCTCTGTTAGTCGTGTCGTTACTTCTTTGTCTCTCTTTTTGTTCCTTTTAATCTTTTTAGTCCAGTAGTCCTTGTTGTCTTGCGGCTTTAGATTTCGGCAATTGTGTCCATGCCAGAAACAGCCGTCCGTGAAGATTATAACTTTCTTTTTAGGGAAAACAAAGTCGGGTTTTCCTATGAGCTTGTAATCCCTCCGCCAGCCCGTTATTCCGTTGTCTCAGGAGCACACAACTAATTGGAACCGTATCTGTTCTTTGAGATTGGAACATTTGCAAGAATATCTACATCTCCCAATTGGTAATGATAGGTCATACGGAATTTATCAGGATGT
>JADFNA010000404.1 GCA_022563625.1 Candidatus Zixiibacteriota bacterium | reverse complement strand
AATGACGCCAATTCCGATTATCGAAGATATTTTCTTGCTCTTGATCGAACTCACAAAAGTTGACAGCACCGCGTAACTTCCGAGAATCATGAAGAACAGGAAAATGAACAACGGAATCCTCACCATCTGCATGCTCAATTGTTCACCGGTGATATTGGAAAAAGTGTCCAGCACCAGCGGTGTCGTGACATAGGTGAAAATAAACGCCTCGATAACGCACCAGAAGATCGTCATATTCACTGCGATCCAGGGTATGTGCGAGGTCATGACGACATGTCCGGCGTTGCGCAGCGCTCTGAGCGGCATGAAGACAATCTCATGCAGAATCGACCAGACACCCAGCACAGCGAATTTCAACAGCCAGAAGCCGGTTACGAACAGATTGACAATAAACTTCAGAACTCCACCCCAGAATGTGACGATGGATTTTCCCAGGTCCCACCAGGTTATCAGCAGGTTCGTCATGTAGTCCGTCCGATTCTGCCTGAATGGGACCGTTATCGTACAGGCGATGCTGATCCAACAGCCCAGAACAATTGACAGGACCGGCAAGAGCAGGAATACCCGCTTACCGATCATAATCCAGAACTCATCTCCCGCTCCCCAGGCGAAATCAATAAACGCCCCCTGGAATAGCAGGGGGAACAGAATCGCCCCGGATATATTCGCTAGAATGTTACCGTTTCCACTAAACATAATTTCCTCTCCTTGATTAGGAAGACATCTCTTGGTTACTAAAGTTATATCGGCTTTAAGGTGATTCACTTTGGTCAAATTATCAGAAGTTGTGTGGAAAATGAGAGAAATATGCGCAACAGTTGAACAGCATGTAGACGATCAAGTAGGGATGGAAAACATGTGTTGTGATAGGTAAGACGAGAAGAATTAGCCTGTTAAACCGCTAAAACTGGCCTAGTAATGCAGAGGTGGTCCCGGCCGGGTCATCGTAATTCCAGAGATCGTTCAGGTCAGGTCGTTCGTCAGCGATCATGGCGTTTTCCTTTTCAATTGCATTAGACGAATGATGATAAATCAAACTATCCGCAAGAACCAGGGCAAGCTGAGGAGCTTGTTGAAAAACCCCAAATCGTCATTGCGAGGAGTCCGCCTGGGCGGACGACGCGGCAATCTCTCTCGAATGGGAATGCGTCACTTCGTTCGCAATGACGTATATTCAACATAATCAGCAGGGCCAGGCAGTATCGAATCTCATACATGCGTCACGCTAACGTTTCTTCTTGAAGATAATGATTCCATATACAAAGCTGAAAATAAGTGTTGCGATAAAGAACAAGAACCACGTCCACCATAATATGAATCCGAGGATGTTCCAAAAGAGAAATGGAGCGATGCAGACCGACGCAACAAAAGCGCCTATAAGTCCATACCGGTTGAAAGTATTTCCTTTATTCTCCTTGACTCTAACAACAAGCAAAAATATTACTGACACGAAAGTGACCGAAATTGCAGCAAGAGTGATGTCCGTACCAATCCTCCTGGGAACCCAGGGGATTTCCCATGTCATCGAATACATTACAATGATTTGCGCGATTACAAGAATTATCCAAAGCGTTTTCTGATTCATGGCTATTCTCCAGTTAAGGAAATTCAAGATGTCGTATCAAATCTAAAACAATAATCAGCATCGACAAAATCGTCAGAGAGTTCATATTAGCTCAGGTCGACATAGACATACCACGTCCAGGTCATTCAACCGTACGGACGAATGACGCCGACCCGCCTCCCGTTGACTTCATAACCCAGACCTGTTATATCCGAAGGACTAACGGCGGATAGCGGCTGTATGTCTGTCTGCTGAGTTAATCGCACACGAATCGTCGAGTTAGCCTTGAAACTTCACACCTCAAAACGCGGGAAGATCGTGATTACGGTCATTCCCGGTGACGGTATCGGACCCGAGTGCATGGCGGCCACGCTCAAGGTCGTCGAGTCCAGCGGGACGCCTCTGGAATGGGAAACGCATTCGGCGGGCAGGAAGGTCTTTGAAAAAGGCATCAATTCCGGCGTCGCTCCGGAGACAATCGAATCAATTAAGAAGACACGCATCGTTCTCAAAGCGCCGCTCGAGACACCCGTGGGGCTGGATCCCAAAGGACTCAAGAATTTCAAAAGCGCCAATGTCACTCTGCGCAAGTTATTCGAAACATACGGCAATATTCGCCCGGCGCGTGAACTGCCCGGAGTGCCGTCGCCTTACAAAGGCCGGGGAATTGACATTCTTGTCGTGAGAGAAAATGTCGAGGACCTCTATGCAGGTATTGAATACATGCAGACCCCGTCTGTGGCGCAGGGCATTAAACTGATTACCCGCAAGGGCTGTGAAAAAATCATCCGTCTGGCGTTTGAACTGGCCCGCGCCGAAGGCCGGCAGAAAATCCACTGTGCGACAAAAGCAAACATTATGAAATTCACCGACGGGCTCTGGTACGACGTGACCCGCGCGGTCGCTTTGGCCTACGGCGCCAAGTTCGAATGGCCCAATCTCGCGGAAGGCATCGAGGCCTCGCTGCAGTCGATCGGAATACTGCGGATGTTTGATCTTGAGCAGTTCGATCAGCGTGATCATGTGCTGTTCCTGCTCCTTCAACTCCTGCAGGATGTACTTCTGCTTCTCGGTCAAATTTTCTAGACGTTCTCTCCCT
>JADFNA010000403.1 GCA_022563625.1 Candidatus Zixiibacteriota bacterium | reverse complement strand
AATTCCTTACCGTGATCGCCACCGATATGCTCTTTTGTAGAACTAAATACAGCCGGTGAAAGATCACCCAACCCGGAGACCAGAGATGTATCGACCGGGATTGTACCCAGCGGGGTCTCATAACTTTCACCGCTAAAGACAGAGACACCGGGAAAATGTCCAGAATGGGATGGCGCAATGATGACAACGACATCATACTTCTGGCCCAGCAGGCTGGAGTACACCGACGCGGCAACGGCGCCTGATTTCTCTAGCGCGCTGTGGGGAGCTATCAGCAACAGTGGCGGCCGTGCAAATACACGCCGCTTCACCGAGGCAAACAGCTCCGAGAGTGACCTGGTTAGCGCGGCAGGTTCAGCCGGATACATCCGGCCTGCGGCGGCGGGAACTCTGGCGGCGTTGGCGGCGTTGGCGCCTTTGGCAATTTTGTCGATAGACTGATCCATGGCAGTTATTATTTTTCAGGCCGGGAGAAAAACCCCCGAATAGAGGGTGTGTCCCGGCCTGCAGCGGGTCGAAATCTAGAGTGGTCCGCTCCGGAAGTCAATCCGGGCAGGAGGTAAAGCCTTAGCGTCCGTTAGTTGTCGGATGCAGGCGCTTTACTCGATAATTTGGGACTATCGTTACCGGTTTTGGCTCCCTCAAGAAATGTAGCAAGGGCCCCCATCACTCCTGATGATTCAATCGGGATAAAGATTTTGTTTGCGGGATTATCCGCCAGGCGAGGCAGCATTTCCAGATAGCGCAGCGTAATCAATTCGCTGTTGGGCTTGCCGGAATGAATAGCGCTGAAAACGGTTTCAATCGCCTTGCCTTCGCCTTCGGCAACAGTTATTTCCCTGAACTTTTCGGCTTCGGCGCGGGTCTTGACTGCCTGCGCTTCGCCTTCGGCCACCAGAATCGCCGCCTGTCTGGCGCCCTCGGCTTTGTTAATATCAGCCTGCCGTATCCCCTCTGCTTCCAGAATCGTGGCGCGTTTGTTGCGTTCGGCTTTCATCTGACGGCTCATTGCCTCTGCGATGTCGGCCGGCGGATCTATTCGCTGCAGCTCCACCCGGTTGACTTTCACGCCCCACTTATCCGTGGCGAGATCAAGCACATCTCGCAGTTGTGAGTTAACCGTGTCGCGCGACGAGAGGCATTCATCCAGCGTTAATTCACCGAGCACGTTTCTCAGGTTTGTCTGCGCTAGCTTGGTGGCGGCCATGATATAGTTTGATATTTCATAACGAGAGCGCACCGGATCGGTCACCTGCGCATAGACTATCGCGTCAACTTCAACATTCACATTGTCTCGCGTGATCACCAGTTGCGGCGGGACATCCAGCACAACTTCACGCATATCAACCTTAATCAAATGGTCCACGAACGGCAAAATCAGATTGAGTCCCGGAGTAAGCGTACGCTGAAATTTCCCCAGCCGCTCGACCAGTCCGCGCTCAAACGGACGAATGATTCGGATTCCCATTGAACCTACGACAAACGCGAACAACACTATCACACCAACAAAGATGATCATTCCTACATTGTTTTCCATTATGACACTCCTTCCGTCCCGCCTTGATGTTCAGTGGAATATGATTCCGGCAATCCCCGCCGGACAAACAGTCGATTTCCCTCGACTTTTTCTACAGTCACCATTGAGCCGGTTGCAATCACGCTATCAGCGTTAGCGCTCCAGATTTCGCCCTCGACCCGAATCTGGCCGACACCTTCAACCGGGTCGATGTCTTTCACGACAATCGCCGGCTGGCCGACAAGTGCGTCAACATTCGATTTTGGCGTACCCGAAAGTGAGATCTGCTTGGCGAACCGCCGGGTGAGCGGGATTAGGGTTATCGTAATCCCGCCGAATAGCGCCGTTTGAATCAGATAATCATCCGGGGTGAACTGCGCATAGATCGCCGCGCCAATCGCCCCGGTTGAAAAACAGACAAAGATCAATCCCGGCATAGTCACCTCGATAATCAAAAAGAGGAGCGCCGCCGCTAACCATATCCAAAACATCGTTTCCATAGTGAATTCCTTCTTCCATTTACGAAGGAACAGCCTCTACCGCGCAGGCGCCAGATAAAAAGTCCTCCAAAGTACTGCAAAGTCCAGCAAAAATCCCCGCGAACCTGCTTTTAAACTATATACTGGGTCAGGCAGGAATTATTTATTTGAAAATTAGCGCTGGAAATGAATTTGAGGGGAGCAATGCGGCGCGGCAATTTTCTCCGGGAAGAGGCGCCGCGTGTCGTCGTCAATGACCGAAAATCTATTTTTTCAACAAATCTGTTATAGCGCTGCGCTCAGCGCTGCAACCTGTTTGGCGAATTCTTCTACACCAGGCGCCGGTAGTTTGCAGACATAATTCTGACAGACATATCCGGTCGCCCCGTTTTCGCTGCCGGAGATGACATCACGTCCCTTGAGCAAAGCAACTCGATCGTCAGCCTTGTCAGAGGCGGCAATCACGCGATAGGGCAGGTAGCTGCTGTAAATGACATTCAAAAAGTCCGCCCGCGCAGGAGCGTTTCCGACTACGGCAAATTCCACCCGGGAAATATACTGGTTGTTAAGCACAAGCGCGGCGCTGAGCATACCGACCGGCGAGCGCTTTATGGCGCCGCTCAGCGCCTTGAGCGAACGTTCTACATGTTCGGCCAGTTGTTTGTCATCATTG
>JADFNA010000402.1 GCA_022563625.1 Candidatus Zixiibacteriota bacterium | reverse complement strand
GCAGAAATCCCGATGAGTTATTGAGCCGGTTGATGTCCGGCAGAAGATTGTAGGGATCTACAACAACTTTTTTGACTCCACCCGGCGCGTGCGCCGTAAAAGTGTATTTGCGCGACGGCTGACGGTACTGCTGCCAGGTCCCGGCGTCGTGATAGCCGTCTTTGATAAATGTATGCCCTTCGGGGTTTATCGTGTAAAAACTCGTGTCAGCGCCGCTTCCTATGACAGCCACATCAATCGGTGTGACAAAATCACCCGGCTTGCTTAGTGTAATTTCAAAGTCATCGCCGCTTGAGCGCTTCTTGCCCTCATAGGCGTAGTCAATTTTTCGGCGTGAGGAAAACCATTGGGCGAAATATTCATCGAGGTCCTGATCGACATAGCCTGAAAACGTCTCAATAAAATCATCTTCATAGGGGTGTTTGAAAAACCATCTGGTACCGTAGCGTTTCATCGCCGCGAAATATGTCTCATCACCGAAAATAGAACGCAGGGTGAAATGCATCACAACCGGTTTGTAATACGAGCTGTTGCGATAGGCCCAGTATTCGTTGGCGTTGTCCGATGGAACAATCATCGGGAGGTCGTAGCCAGAGCGCACCCATTCCAAATAGATGCGGTATCCGCGCGCATCGCGGTCTTCATCGAGTTTATAAAACGCATCTTTGTAAAAATGTCCGCTCCAGTTGGTGTTGTTGCCTTTGCGGCCGTGGTATTTTTCCATTGCGACAATTTCGGCCATGGTCGTGAACCCTTCATCCAGGCAGGCCCGGTCAACCTGGTTGGTGCCAACCAGGCCCATAAACCAGAAATGTCCTATTTCATGATAGACGAGGAGCGGGAATCTCGGTGAAGGATCACCTCCAGAGCAAAAGGTAATCATCGGGTATTCCATGCCGTCATAGCTGTCGGTGACTTTGATCACTGGCCAGCCGTAGGAGCCGTACAGTTCGCTGAATGTTTCCTCCGAACGTGCGGCGTATTCAACGGCTTTGACCCAGCCTTCGGCGTTACTGCGCCGGGGATAGACTTCCAGCTTTATACCGTTGCTCATACCCTCGTCCATGCAAAAATCTGCGCTGGCCACCCAGGCGAAATCATTGACCTTCTTGGCGAAAAATTTCCAGGTCTTGGTATTGGCCGTATCGAATGAGAACTCCGGCCAACTGGCCCGCTCGCCAAGAAAATTTGAAATGTCCAGCATAGATCGCAACGAGTCCGGGAGAACTTCCTGTCGATTGCCCAAAAGTCCGGTGGCTACTACAATACGATCCTCCGGTGCGGTGATGGAAACTTCAAAGTCGCCGAAGTCGCCGTAACATTCACCCCGCCCCAGATAGGGAGAGTTCACCCAGCCGACTTTGCGGTCATAGACACAGACCTGCGGATACCAGTAGGCGGCCTTGGATTGCCCGCTGACAAATTCATGCCGATCACCAATTCCCGCCGGGAGTTTCGTTTCAAAATCCAGAGAAACACGGGCTATTGCGCCGGGCGCTATTGGCGCTAGCAGGAATATCTTATAGATGGTGTCATCAAGCTCAAACTTCAGGTCGCGATTATTCCGTCCGCGCACATTGGAAATGCGCGCATGTCCCCACTGCGAGCGGTTTGAGTTTGCAATACTGTAATTCTCATGTTCGCGATTTCGTAAATCCATCAGAGAACCCTTGCGCGCGCTGTTGGCGAAGGCTTTCAGATATAGAATATGTAATGTGTCAGGAGAATTGTTGGTGTAGATGATAATCTCGCTGCCCGTAATGGTCCGGCCGTCTTTGGCGAGCGTGACATCAATTATATAATCAACCTGCTGTTGCCAGTATTTTTCCGCAGAGACAGATGCAGCCATTCCCGCCCCGAAAGCAAACGGGAGCAAAAACGTTGCGAGAGCCTTGAGTTTGGATCGTCGGCGGATGGAAGTTTGGGGCATAATTGTCATAGGGCGTATAGTCGGTAGCGGGGTTTCTATAGTTCAATAGCCCCTGTCAACCCGCTGTATATAAACCATCCACCGAGCCAGAGCAAGAACAGGGCGCAGACGCCGATCAGCGCTCGATAACGCCGGCCGGACAGAATCCTCTTGCCCTGCCAGATTACACCGGCCACGAATGAGTACCACACCAGGTCAGACAGGATATGCCCCACAAACACGACCGGCGGGCCAACCGCGCCGTAATTGAGCGAAGTGACAATCAGCGCCGAACCGATTGTCGCCCACCACACAAACCAGTATGGATTCGAAATTGTGGCCAGCGCCCCGTCACCAACCAGCCTCGCGGTGCAGACTGTGGATTTTAGACCCGCAGCTCCAGAATCAGATGGCAATCCTCTGCCTCTTCTGATCTCGAAAAACATCATGACTGCCATCAGCAGCAACGCAGTCCCGCCGACGACAATCGGCAACTTCTTTTTGGACTGGAGGTAGCGAATGCGTCGAATCGCCACGACGCGGTATTCAAACGCATTAATGGGCGCGGCAAGAGCGTAGCCAGGGTATTAATCGGGATTGATGCCGCCGTAGAAGCCGGTCTTCCCGTAAAAGTCAACATGGTGGTGCAGAAAGGGACTAATGAGCAGGAAATCTTGCCCATGGCGCGCTACTTCAGAGAGCGCGGCCAGACTTTACGCTTCATCGAATTCATGGACGCGGGAAATCACAACCACTGGAG
>JADFNA010000029.1 GCA_022563625.1 Candidatus Zixiibacteriota bacterium | reverse complement strand
TCCCATCCCTGGCTAAATTTTTCCGTTGACCCGGTGTGGACGGTATAGCCGGTCATGTTGACGTTTCCTTAAAAGCCTGTGACTCTCGGTGGAATGAAAAACAACTGCTGGCGGACAGCGACCGGTTTATCGAAAGTCGACAGTTGGTGATCGGCCGCCCGATGAAGCAAAAACAGCTTGGCCGTATTCGAATCCACCGTGCTGCCCTGGGTCTAATACTTCGTTACCAATGAAATTGATCGCAAAATGGTCACGTGAGAGGAGACAGGGGTCAGGAAACAGGTATTAGGGATCAGAAAATATTTTCCTGTCTCCTGTCTCCTGATCCCTGTATGATATGAGGAGCGCCAGATCCCTGGGATTTTGGAAAATCCCAGGGATCTTTCTGTGGTTTCGTTGGATTGCTCTAAGAGTCAGAAACACATTTTTCCATGAACATCACAAATGTCGTACCGGTTCGTTGTATCCTCGTAAATGTCGGGAAGATGCAACGTATCGCCGCTCCGCACGACAAATCGGCCGACTTTCTCGTTTATGAGTCGCTTGACGGCGGCCAACCGCTCGGACCGTGGATTGTTCCCTCTGGAAAACAGATTTCTCTGCACCATGCGACGAAAACACAACGGCTCTGCCAGTAAATGCATATGAGAGACACGTGTCGGCACGTTTGCTTCGGCCATTAACATCTTTCCGGCCTCAACCAGCGTGTTGAATGAGGCTGTCGGTTCCATGAGAGAAACAGATCCCGACCAGCCGCCCCCCTCCTTGAATTCCAGCATCATCGTCAGCCGTTGGGTGAACACCTGGTAATAATCCAACTCCTCGATCAGCCGCTCGGTGTTGCGGGCGACCCAGCCGGTGAGCCGACGAGGATCGGCCGTTGCTTTTCCCAGGCTGCCTCCTCGACTGATACATTTATGCGGCGGCCGCTTTGTGAGAATAGATTGAACGGAATCCCCGTGCAGTTCGTACCACAACGCTTCTCCCTTGATGGTGAGAAGATTTCGGATGAACAACCGATCGGCCTGCGAAAAATCCCAGCACGTTAAGATGCCATGTTCGGCCAGTTTTTGCTCACTGCGCCGACCGATGCCGCACAATTCCCCGACCGGTTGAGACTGCAGAAACGAGTCCGGGTCTTCCAGCAACACCCGACAACCGAACGGCTTGGCGGAATCCGAGCCCAGCTTGGCAAGCGTTTTGGTAGCGGCAATTCCAATGCTGGCAGGAACGCCGATTTCCTCGAGCATCCGCCGCTGAAGCTCCGTGACGGCCTCGTCTCGTGGCAGGCCGAACACCTGTGGTAGATCGGTCGCATCGAAGAACATTTCATCAATCGAGTAGTATTCGACCCGGGGCGAAACCTGATGCAACAAATCGAGCATTTTTCGGGAAAGCACCTCGTACCAGCGGAAGTCCCGTTTGACGAACACCGCTTCGGGACAGAGTTTTGCCGCGTCCCAAATCGGCATGCCGGTCGAAACGCCCTTCGCCTTAAGCTCATAGCTTTTGGCGATGACGCACGCCCCCTGATTGCCCAGCACCCCGACCGGCTGGCCGCGCAAAAACGGAAACCGCACCCGTTCCGCGGAAACGTAAAAACAATCCGCATCGAGATGCCCGATCAGCCTCTTTTTCATACTTCTCATGATCGGCAAAAGATCGGGTCCATGGGCAGGCAGGTTGCAACAAACGGTTTCGACCAATCCATTAATTATGTCTGGGCAACTACCTCTCACTTTCAGGGATCCCCTCTACCAACTCTCTTTTACGATGCATTTGTCCCGGCGCTCGGCGTCTTGTCTTATGGGACTGGTGGAGTTGGAATCTCCTGCAACATTATCGGTTGCACTGATCCAATACCTCATTCCGTTATTCACGCAGCGATGGATGGTACAGCAATTCTAGCTTTCGACATAAATCTAAGTCTCGGAATCGATGGGAGCGTTTCCAAACCACAGGTCGCTAGAAACTCAACTCCCGCACTTGCGGACTTTGCCGTAGGCGCTATCGATACGATGACGTGGTACCCACATCTGGCCGGCGATGCGGTATCCTTTAACTGGCCCCAGATTGCCCTTACCGAAGGCGCGGCGCCGATCACTCATGTAGTTGTATCCGGAAATCGCACTGACGCTGACAATCTCGGTTTGTATCTGCGCAGAGTGGGACCGTTACCAAATCCCTGGGAATCAGGGGTAGTTATAGGTCAAGCAGGATATGAACAGAGTTTCGTCATCACCGCCTCGCGGCAATCTGACCGCGTCGCAATCGCCTGGTCCGGCGGGCGTGGTGATGGAACAGAGTTTGGCGCTTCGGTATCGCGCTACAACGGACAACTTTCCGGCAAGAATGATAATGACATTTATGTCATGATCTCCGAAGACGCAGGTGTCACATGGGGCGCCACACAGAATGTCACACAACGCGCCAATGCCGATCCCGGCGGATGGGCGCCACATGCCAAACTCAGCATTCTCTTCAATCAAGCAGACTCACTGCATGTCGTCTGGCAGGCCGTTGAATGGGTCGGCTATGACGCAACGTTCAATACGCGCAGCCGCATGTTCCACTGGAGCGAAAACGCAAACGCGGTACGCACTGCTGTAGACGCTAACTGGGACCCAATTCTGTGCAACGGCGGAGACAATACGCTAAATCTCGACAATCCACAACTGTCCGCCTGCAATAACAAGCTGTACTTAAGTTACACACAATTCGCGCCTGTGCCATTGGGTAAAGGTGATGACTGCTCCGAGCGGGCGCTTACTGGTGATTCACTCGGAGCCGCCAATGGGGATATTTATGTTTCCATATCAGGTGACGGAGGCTTCACCTGGGACGCTCCACGCAACTTGACCAACACCTACACCCCGCAGTGTGACACGCTCCCCGGCTCTCCTCTGCCGGACTGCGATTCTGACGTGTGGCATAGCGTGATCCGTTATGGCATCGACATCACCGGCTTTGATTTTATTGCCTTAACAAATTTAACCGACAACCTTGATGCATCATACACCGGCGCAGATTTCTTGGTTGCAATGTACATTAATGACAGTGACCCCGGCACAGCGCTTCAATCCGAGGGCGGCTGGACGGACAATATGGTCAAGACAGTTCGCTTTGGTTGTGTCGAGCCGATACCCTCTTCCATCCTGGCCAGCAGCCTGCCGGAAGCCAGTGTATTTACGATAGCGGAATTACTTGTTCCGACAACTGACACGACATTCGACTGGATACTGGAGAATATCGGAAATGCGGATATCACGGACCTGACGATTACAGTGACAAATAGCGACCCGCCGGGCGCCATTACAATCTCGGGGTTCGGCCCAACAATTCTCTCCGGCGCCAACAATTCTGATACGGGCGTCGTGTCTCTGAACGCAAACGGCATTCCACTCGGAACGGCAACGGCAGACATCACAGTCGACGGCTCATTCGTCGGCGCCCCGAAAACCTTTTCACTGAGTTACAGCCTGGCCGCCGCGCCCTGCTGTGTAGCGGGTGGCGATGTCAATGGCGATTCTAAAGTCGGCATAGCTGATGTAACGTTCTTGATAGCCCGTATTTTTGCCGGAGGAACCGCGCCGGAATGTTGTGGAGAAGCCGATGCAAACGGCGACGGCTCGGTCAACATCGCCGATGTTACGTACCTGATCGCCCGCATTTTCGCCGGCGGCCTACCGCCGGTCTGCGGTCCGGCCGGGTTGACGTGCGGAGCCTGACAGGATTGGTCATGGTTCTACTTTTCAGTAGTTGAAATTTTAGGAGTAGAAACTTTCAAAGAAATAAACTGGGATGAACGCTAAAACTTTTATGAAAGGAGCGTCTGAATGAATAGGAACTTAGTTTGGAAAGCTTCCCTTTCATTGGCCCTTTTCGGCATCACTATCGCAGGTTCTGCGTTTGCTATCGACAAAGATACCTCAGAAAAGCTCCGCTTATTGGCGGTGCGGACAGCCAGGTACGCTGTTGCGTCTGACAGCCGTGCGCATCCAACTTATGGCCAGCCGGTAAGCCCCGGCGCTGTAGGCCGCTACATTGGAGCGACGGCTGGAGCTTCAAATCTGGGATGTGTGCCGGGCGAAGCCCCGGACCCGGTCCGTGGTCTGACCGTCGGTTGCACCTTCTATGACTACCAGAAGAACGGTACCATGGACAGGCAAATCGCCACCGTCCCGCCGGATTTAAACATCAATTTCGTCTGGACGAACCAGGACAACAACTCCGCCACCGGAGGGCGAAACGTTCGTTATGAGGCGTACGATCCGGCTAACGGATGGCTGGTTGACAATACCGGCGGTGTGGATATCGGACCAAGTCTGATTCCGCCGGACCGTTCCGGTTATGCCACGATAGATGCCGCGGTCAATGGCACGGCGGTCATCGGCTTCCACTGGAACATTAACTTTGGAGTGGCTGGCAGCCGTTTTTTCAACTACGTCAGTCACAATCAGACCCCGACATTGGGTGACTATGTCAACGTTAGGGTTGATACGCTGATATACGACACAGTTTCTCTGTTTCAAGCCGGTGACCAGAATATCTGGCCGCGTGTCGCTTACACGAACGGCGCCTCTCCAGCCACTTCGGTGTACCACATTGTGGCCAAAACCGATAACAACAATACCAACTACTTCACCTACACGCGTAGAGTTGGCCCCCCGCCCAACGCCTGGGAGCCGGCCTTTATCTTTGGCTTCAGCGGTTTGCTCAGCGCCTCAGTCACTGCCGCGCGCACATCCAATGATGTTGCGATTTATTGGTCCGGCGGGCGTGGTGACAAGACACTCAACAATTGTTCGATAGACCGCTCAAACGGTTTGCTTTCCGGCCAGTGGGACAATGACATGTACTATATGAAATCCACCGATGCCGGAGCAAATTGGGGTCTGTGCCAGAACGTCACCCTGCGCGCTGAAAACGCAGGATTTGCGCCTAATGCGCGCACATCCGGTGTGTTTGATCTCTCGGGTAATTTGCATCTGGTCTGGAACGCCGCCCAATGGCCGGAAGCGGCACAGCCGTTTAACTTCCGCAGCCGCATTTTCCACTGGGATGAGACAAATGCCGCTGTTCGTATTGTACATGACGCTGTGTGGGACCCTACCACCTGTAACCCCGGCGCCTTCAAACTCAACCAGGGTGAGGTGCAGATTACCGAATGTGACAGCAAGCTATATGTCACTTTCGCACTCTATGCTCCGACACCGCTTGGCCTTGATGACGACTGTTCGATCAGAGCGTCCACTGATCCGGACGGCGCCGCCAATGGCGATTTGTGGGTAACAGTCTCGTCAAACGGCGGGTTCAACTGGGACCCGGCGCGTAACCTGACTAACACTTACACGCCGAACTGCGACACAGCGCCTGGCGGCGCCAATCCGGATTGCGATTCCGACGCCTGGCAAAGCGCCCTGCGTTATGGGATCAATGTCACTGGATTCGATTTTGCCGCGATTACGGACTTGACCGCCAATTTGGATGTCGGCTTTGTCGGCAGTCTGTACAACGTCGTTTCGTACATGAACGATGCCGATCCAGGCGCCGCGATTCAGTCCGAGGGCGGCTGGACGAACAACAAGTACAAAGTGATTCGCTATGGTTGTGTGGATATCGTCGAGGCTGCGGTGCTCGCCAGTACGATTCCAGTCGGCCAGGCCGTTCAGGACCCGGCATTTACACTGCCGGGGTCCGACAGCGCCATCGCCTGGACATTGACTAATGTCGGTAACATCCCTCTGACCTACGAGATTAACATTGTCGCTGATGTTCCGCTTGGAAACGTCACTGTTACCGGCGGTACAGGAACGATTGACAATGGAGCAATCAACTCCGAGAGTCTGTCGCTGAGGTTGAACGCACTTGAGGAAGAAACCGTTCAGAATGCTACGGCGACAATCGTAATCAGTGGCAACTTTACCACCTCGCCGGACACGTTCCTGATTGACTATGTTATCGCCGATCTGCAGCTTTTGGTTTCTGATTCATTGGATGACTTTTTCATTCTGTCGAACAACGGTAATATTGGCCTGGCCAACAACTCCGGAGCGGGTAGATTGAACTTCGACTTTGTCGGTGATGTAACTGAGTGTGATACCACGGCGACCTCGTACCTATTCGACGGTTCGCCGATCACATCTTACAATAGCGGCATTGTGGTAAGTTCAATGTTCAGCGCGAGCATCGTGGACACCTTCCAGTGGCGCCCGCTAACTCCTCCGACGGTGGACGTGGATGGTTCATACGAGCACGCCAACTCCGGCGCGTTCACCACCCAAGACTCAACAATCGGCGTGACTGTTGATTACTGGACACCGGCGGGCAATCTTCCGGTTCCCGGAACCTGGAAAGCGGTTATTGGCAGAGCCAGCTTCTACAACATGACTGACTCGTCAATTGACAGCGTTTTTGCCGCATTTGGTTGGGACTGGGATGTTCCGTCTGATTCTGGCGCAAGGAATAGTTCAACCATTGAACCTGGCCCATCACCGACTTATATTTATCAACAGGGCGCTGAGTTTGGCGTCGACACTGGTATCTCTGCCTGTAGAGACAACAGCGCTCGTTATGCGGCGACGATTTACACGCCGCCTTCGGCTGCCTTTGTTGATCCATATACTACCGGCGGAAGTGGCCGGATGGGCGTTGGTTTTCAGTCGATGTACACGCGCGATAACGCGACATTTGTCAACAGAGACTGGGACCACCCGGCGATAGACTCAATGTTGCGTGGCAAGGTTGGCGTCTTCCCCGCCGTGGGGTTTAGCATTTTCTCCAGCCCGGCCCCGGACAGTCAATATGTAGATCTGCACACCATTCTGAATGGCGGCGCATACCGTATTGACCCCGACGATACACTGGAACTGTGGTTCCACATGTTGACTGGTTTTGGCTCTCAGGCCGAGTTTGACGCCGCCGTTGCGGCGACAATTTTCGGCATCATTACGCCGCCCGGGTGTTGCGTACTCGCCGGCGACGCAAACGACGACGGCAGAGTGAACACAGCTGATATAACATTCCTCATTGCGCGTATTTTCGCCGGAGGACCGGCGCCTCCTTGTTGCGCGCAAGGAAACGCTAACGGCGACGGCTCGGTCAACATTGCCGATGTTACTTATTTGATCGCCCGCATATTCGCCGGAGGCCCGGCTCCAGTCTGCGGACTACCCGGGATTGGGTGTTAAAAATGACCCTGAGAATCTTCGATGTTAAGAGTACGAACCCGGCTCCCGCGGCCTCTATCAGGGGGACCGGATTTCTCTTTTCCGAGATAATTGTCCTTGCTTAATTGTTGTATCAAATTCATCGCCTTCCCGTAACGAGTTTTGTTAATGTCAGTGGTCGGAAATTGGCCTGATTGATAGGGGGTCTTAATGTACAAACAAATACTGTCCTTGATAACGCTTTCTGTAAGTGGGACTCTGATTTTCGTGGCGCTACTTTCATTCTCAGCGCCAGATACATCTGCCCAGACAATTCCCTGCCAGTGCGAGGAATTCAATGTAATACTTGACCTTGATTGCGACGGCCTTGTTGCGCAACAGTCTGATTTTGACCTTCTGGAAGCCGTGCTGACCGGGACAGGAGGCCTCGATGATATATGCCTCGCCGGGGCAGTTGAAATCGACGGCTACAAAAACATTTTCGCCGCCTGCACACCAACAATCGGTGATCTGGTTGGCCTGCATCGATTGATGAATCCGTGCTCGTTGTGCCGATTCCCTGCCTTCGCCTGTGACAATCCATCCTCTCCACCGGCATCGCGTGTGGCGCTGGACATCCCGACGGTGATCACGTTTTCAGATTCGGGACATATTAGTTTCACGGCCCGCTTTAAGAACATCGACACAGTTGACGCCCATATCTGGGGATATTCGATTCCACTCATTTTCAATGCGGAGCTATTCACCATCAGTGATTTTCAAGTCAGCGTGGAAAATATCCGCCACTCCGACAGCATGAGAGTATTCAGTTACTTTTCAGACCAAAGACTCATCGTTACACTTTACCCTGAAACATTCAATTTTTTTGTGAATCTTACAATCGCCCCCGGCGAATCGCTTGACCTTTTTGATATTCGCTTTGATTGGCTGGTCAACCAGCAAACAACCTCGCAGGCGGCTATTTATCTTGGTAACTTCATCAACCCGGCAGCCGGTATCGACCTGGCGCCACAGGGTCCGTATGTTGTTGAGTCGGCCGAAGAAGTATTTGACCCGTTCCTGTATCCGCGGACAAGCCTCTGGTCACTCGGCTCCAACGGATGCTGCAATCTGCCCGGCGACGCCACCAATGACAACAAGGTCAATATCGCCGATGTCACGTTTCTCATCACCCGCATTTTTGCGGAGGGAAACGTCCCTCAATGCTGCCGTGAGGGCGACGCCAACGGCGATGGCTCACTGAATATCGCCGATGTGACCTTCCTGATAGCGCGCATCTTCGCCGCAGGCCCTGCGCCGCTCTGCGGCCCGAGTAATATCGCCTGCGAATAGCTTCAGCCATGAAATCATAAGTTTTGGTCGTGGAAATCTAAGTCGTTGAGATTAAGGTTGCATTCTCCTCTTCGGCGGGTATATTGGACGTTGTAGTACGGCCTGTCCTACCTCTTCCTCACGCTTCACCGCCCAGGCCGCCAAGAGCGGACAGGAGTGTATTTATGCGTCGTTTCTATCATTTCATCGTTTGGGCGGTGGCTTGTCTTGCGCTTTCCACTATTACGTCCACCCGGGCGGACAATCTCACATCCACAAAGACCACTCAGTCTCAGACTGACAAAGCGCGACAATTTACCATATCGGATGGCCACTCCGGCCGGTATCTGGGCTCCAGTTCGGCGAAAGTTATTGGCTGTGTTCCCGGCTCAGCGCCCGATTCTGTCCGAGGGTTGACGGTCGGCTGTACTTTTCATGACCTGCAAAAATATGGTTCCATGGGCCGTCAGATCGCAAACTCGCCGCTGGGTGGTTTCAATCTTATCAACTTTAGCTGGACTAATCAGGACAACATCTCGGCCACCGGTGGAAGGAATGTGCGCTATGAGAGCTATGATCCATTAGTCGGATTACTCGGTGACAAAACCGGCGGTGTGGACATAGGCCCGAGCCTGATCCCGCCCGATCGCTCGGGCTTTGTTACTCTCGCCGGCGTTTTCGACGGAACCGTTATCGCCGCGTATCATTGGAACAATAATTTTGGCGTACCTGGTTCGAGATTCAAGCCTTTTGTCGCTCAAAATCGGACACCAGGTCTCGGAGACTTTGTCAACCGGGAGGTGGACTCATTAATATCTGACACAATATGTCACTTCGGCCCGTGCTCGACTGCTAACTACATCTGGCCTCAGCTAGCGTATACGGAGCCAATCGCGGGACCGAAAGTCAGACATCTCATACTGTCTTTAGACCAAACAGGGTTAGGTAATGCAAATTACGTCCGTAGCGTTGCAGATTCTGTCTGGGAGTATACCGCTCCCATCAAACATCTGGGCTATTTTCGCAGTCCGGTGATCGCGGCATCCAACCAATCGCGACGCGTCGGCATCGCCTTTTCCGCCGGGCGCGGTGACCAAACACCACTCGGTGGCTCGATAGACCGTTTCAACGGCGAACTGTCCGGCAAGAATGACAATGATATATACGTTATGACATCAGAAGACGCGGGAGCGACCTGGACAGGTCCGCTAAATATCACCTTGCGTGACATACCCGAAGCCGGAGACTGGGCGCCACATGCCAAACTCAGCGTACTATTTGATTCATCTGACGTGTTTCATGTCGTCTGGCAGGCGGTCCAGTGGCCCGATAGTGCGTTTACCACACGCAGCCGCATGTTTCACTGGGACGAAGCAACCAGCGCTGTTCGCACGGCTGTTGACGCCAACTGGGACCCGATACTTTGTGACGGCGGTGAAAACACGTTAAACATAGACAACCCGCAACTCTCAGCCTGCGGCGGTAAATTGTATTTGACCTTCACACAATACGCGCCGGTCCCGCTGGGCCGCGGAGATGACTGCGCAGCGCGCGCATTCTCCGGCGACGGCGCCGGGGCCGCCAATGGTGACATATACCTGACAGTTTCTTCTAATAGCGGCTTCAACTGGGATGCGCCGCGTAATCTGACAAACACATACACCCCGCAATGCGACACATCGTCCGGCCCTCCCCTGCCTGACTGTGATTCTGACGTCTGGCATAGTGTAATTCGTTACGGAATTGACGTTACCGGTCAGGACTTTTTCGCTGTCACCGATCTGACTGCCAATATTGATCCGTCATATGCGGGGTCCGAGTTCCTGGTCGCTCAGTACATCAACGACGGTGACCCCGGTGCGGCCATTC
>JADFNA010000401.1 GCA_022563625.1 Candidatus Zixiibacteriota bacterium | reverse complement strand
CTGGCAGATACGACCGAGCTGGTCAAAAAAACACGGGCGGACCTGGAGCGTATTGTCCGCGAAGTCAGAGAAAGCGCAGCCTCAAAACAGGCGGTAAAAGATGCGCATCGCACTATCAAGGACCGTCAGGCCGAGTTGGAACAAATGAAGGCCCCCGGTCTCCGCCCGAAGCGCCCTGCGTCGGGCGAAATCCGGCCCGGTGACA
The DNA here is from genome assembly GCA_022563625.1 of Candidatus Zixiibacteriota bacterium. Classification (GTDB taxonomy): domain Bacteria; phylum Zixibacteria; class MSB-5A5; order GN15; family JACZUZ01; genus JADFNA01. Next base: position 2,467 of record JADFNA010000401.1, on the reverse strand, counting down.
CGGTCTGGATTAACACTCTGAGAATCAACGGTGAGGTCGCCGAACTGGTCGGTGAAAACCGCCTGCGGGTGCGGGTTGGGAATATGCTCAATCTGGTGAATCTGGCTGATGTGACCAAAGCTGACCTGGCCCTCGGACAGATTCGTCCCCGCCGCGACCCGTCGGGCCTGAGGCAGGAAACAGCGCCACTTGCTGAAATACATCTGCGGGGCCTGACTGTGGATGAAGCCACTGAGAAACTTGACAAATTCCTGGACTCTGCGATTCTATCAGGGTTGAGCCAGGTCTATGTCATTCACGGCAAAGGGACCGGGACTCTGCGAAAGGCGCTGACCTCATATTTGGAAGCGCACAGCGCGGTGACTGCTCTGCGCCTGGGTGATTGGAACCAGGGCGGCGCCGGTGTTACCGTGGTGACTCTCAAGTAAACTGAAAGTACGCATGTCGGGCAGGATTCCAGAAAACATTGTCGAGCAGGTTAGACTTGCCAGCGATATTGCGCAACTGGTCGGCGAATATGTCAAACTCAAACGCCGCGGACGCAATTTAATTGGCCTCTGCCCGTTTCATCAGGAAAAAACCCCTTCGTTTACGGTCTCGCCTGACAAACAGATCTTTCATTGCTTCGGCTGCAATCAGGGCGGCAATGTGTTCAGCTTTCTGATGGAACATGAAAAAATGTCATTCCCCGAGGCGGTGCGCCACCTGGCCGCCAGATGCGGGGTGACAGTACCCGAAACGAAATACAGCGCCAGAGATAGCGGCAAAGATAGTGACGATACCGACAAGCTGTTCTATGCGCACACATTGGCGCAGGACATGTTCACTAACACCCTGCGCCAGCCGGCCTACCGCAGCGTGTATGTCGATTATTTACAAAACAAACGCGCATTGACCGAGGAAACCATAGAGCGTTTCGGTTTGGGTCTGGCCGGCGACGGCTACACCACGCTGATCAAACTGGCGCAGAGCAAAGGCCTTTCGCCGGAACTTCTCGCCCGCGCCGGGCTGGCCGGATACTCCGAGGGGAGGCGTGACCACTATGACCGCTTTCGCATGCGCCTGATGTTCCCGATTCAAAACTTGAGTGACAAAATTATCGGCTATGGTGGCCGCACACTCAAAAAGGGCGAAACCGCAAAATACATCAATTCACCGGAGACCACGCTCTATTCCAAAAGCGCCGTGCTGTATGGACTGAATCACAGTAGAGCGGCCATACGTGAAGCCAAAAGCGTCATCGTTGTCGAAGGGTATTTTGATCTGATCTCCCTCTGGCAGGTGGGAGTTAGAAACGTCGTGGCCAGCTCCGGTACGGCCTTCACGTTGCAGCAGGCGCGGCTGTTGGCGCGTTTTGCAGACACGGCGTATTTGTTTTTTGACGCTGATTCGGCGGGCGTCAAAGCCGCCATGCGCTCGGTGGACTCGCTGTTTAATGCCAGCGTTGAAGTAAAAGTCATCAGCGCGCCGAAGGGCGAAGACCCCGACAGCGTAGCCAGAAATGGCGCAGAGGCGGTGATGAAACTGGTGGAAAGCGCCGAACGTTATCTGCAATTCCGCTTCAGAAACTTTGACACCAAGACAGCCGGCCTGGTCGAAAGAAAAAACCTGATAGAGGAACTGGCGGAGATCGCCGGGAGAATCAGCGACCCGGCGCTCAAGGCCATGTTTGTCAGCGAAGCCGCCGAATCACTGGGTGTCAATGCCGAACTGTTCGGCCGAATAAAAAGCGAGAAACGGTTTACGGAAGCCGGTGGCGCGTCTGCGGCCTCGACAGTTTCCGAAGATGACTGGGGCGCTCGCGGATTTAAGACAATCGAAGCCGAATTGTTGTCGCTCTTGCTCTCGCACCATCTCTTGATAGGCCAGGCCTGCCAGCGAATCTCCGAGGCAAGTTTTGAGTCAGACCGGCTCAGGTTATTATTTGCCGCGCTGCGCGACGATTACAACGAAACCGGCGGTCGTGACCCTGCCGCCTTTATCGGAACTCTCAGCGATCCGGACCTGCGCCAGACCGCAACATTTCTCCTTACCCGGCGCTGGGAGACTGACACACCGGCCACGACACTCAACGACTATCTTGACAAGATAGTGGATGTTACGGTGACCGCGCCGTCAATCGCTGATTTGAAACAGCGCCTCAAAGAAGCTGAAAAAGCCGGTGACACGAAATCCGCTGACATGCTCACCCGCGAACTGTGGGAGAGCCTGCGCGAAACCAAAGAGAAGGTGAGCGAATAGCGGCACATGCTGAGACGATTGACCATCAAAAATCTGGCGCTGATTGACACAGCGCAGATACAATTCTCCGGCGGCCTGACAGCGCTGACCGGCGAAAGCGGCGCCGGCAAATCGCTCATCGTGCGCGCGTTGTCACTGGCGCTGGGCGCCCGCGCTGACCGTGATGATGTTGGATCATATGCTCAAGCGGCGTCAATAGAAGCTGAATTTAACACAAACTTATTCC
>JADFNA010000400.1 GCA_022563625.1 Candidatus Zixiibacteriota bacterium | reverse complement strand
ACTGTCTCTTGCCAGGTCGCTCGGATGTGATACTGCGCTGAATAATGTTCATGCGGATACGCAGAGTCAAGTAATGAATTATACCGGAGGAACAGGTGTTGATCGGGTCATCATAACCGCAGCCAGCGCTTCACCGGAGTTGATGAATAAAGCCGCGGGGATGTGCCGTGACCGTGGACATATCACAGTAGTTGGCGCGGTCAGCATGGACCTCGACCGGCGGCCATTTTACAGCAAAGAATTGAGCATAAATCTATCCCGTTCATACGGCCCGGGACGGTACGATACAAATTACGAGGAGCAGGGCCACGACTATCCGATCTCCTATGTGCGCTGGACAGAGCGCAGGAACATGGAATGTTTCCTGAGTATGGTCGCCGATGGAAAGATTCGTGTGCGAGAATTAATTTCACACAGATTTTCGATAGAATCGGCCGCCGATGGTTTTGATATGATAATGGGGAAAACCCCCGAGAAATTCATGGGTGTTGTGGTCACGTATGACACCAGAACCTCATTGCAGGCTGAGTCACGATCTGTGGAGGTGGCTTCGAGCATGAGAAAGGGCATGAAGTCACGGACCGGCCAGATGGCGCTGGGTACGATTGGCGCCGGTAATTTTTCCACCGGGGTGTTGTTTCCGATCCTTAAAGCTCTCAAAAACGTTGAGCTAAAGGAAGTGGTTGCCACAACCGGGACCAAGGCCCTGCAGGCTGCGCGGAGTTTCGGTTTTGAAACAGCGGGAACATCCGTCGATCAAATGCTCAACAGGCCGGACATCAGCGCGGTTTTGATCGCGACACCGCATAATCTTCATGCCCGGCAGATAATCGACGCCCTCAACGCAAACAAAGATGTATTCGTAGAAAAGCCGCTGGCGACAGACGACGAAGAACTCAAAAATGTCATCACCGCGTTTCAAAACAGTTCGGGCAAGCTCATGGCCGGCTTTAATCGGCGGCATTCGCCCGTTGCGCAAACTTTGAATAAACACATAAAAAAACTAGGCTCGCCAGCGTTGTATACGTATCGCATCAACGCCGGTTTCATCCCTAAAGAAAGCCCCCTGCAGGACGATACCATCGGCAAGGGCCGTATAATAGGAGAAGTTTGCCACTTTGTTGACACGATTATGTATCTCTCAGGCGCTGTCCCAGTATCGGTGTTTGCCAGCGGCGCTGGTTTCACCGAGGGGCAATATCTTTCAAGTGATAACGTCCAAATTATCCTGACGCTCTCGAACGGTTCGACGGCGGTGATTACCTATGTCGCCTGCGGCGGTCCTGGATTGTCCAAAGAACTGATTGAAGCGCACTGCAAAGGTATATCATTTGTCATTGATGATTTCAAAACGATACGAATGTATCGTGATGGAACAGCGATGACACTTTTAAGCGGTAAACAGGACAAAGGCCACCGGCAAGAACTGGAAACATTTGCAACTCTGGCGCGCGATGACAAGCGAATGAATCAGATGCTGAATGATGCGATTATTGCCACTCGAACCACATTTGCCATCGTTCAGTCAATGAGAACAGGCGCCGTCGTGAAGATAGATCAGAGGAGCGGGATCTAGTTGGAACAGGCGTCTGGCCGGCCGCGCTGCAGATCGAATATTCATCTATTATGCGGCGCTAAGACGCACATCATAATACAGCGAATGCCACAGGAAACATTATAGTGAACAATCAGAGTTTAGATAGCAATACGGTAGCGGTTGATATACCGTCCAATTCAAGCGCTGATTCAACGCAGCTGCGGATTCTGTATTTGACTCATTACTTTCCGCCGGAAGTGAATGCCCCGGCGGTTCGTGTATCCGAACTTGCAGCCGAATGGCGCCGATTGGGGCATCAGGTGATCATTCAAACGTGCTTTCCCAATCACCCGCGAGGTGTCATTCCCGAAAAATATCGTGGAAAACTCTATCAGCGTTCAAATGAAAACGGAATTGAGGTTTTGCGCAGTTATATTTTCGCAGCTCCCAACAAGGGGTTCCTCAGGAGGGTCATGAACTATGTTTCATTTATGTTTTCTACGCTGCTGTTGTCAAGCTGGCGCAGCGGCCCGGCGGACATTGTCATTGGCACATCACCGCAGTTCTTCGTAGCCATCGCCGCCTGGATCACGTCGCTGCTCAAACGAGCGCCATTTGTGTTTGAAGTCCGCGATCTCTGGCCCGAAGAAATCGTCGCAGTTGGAGCCATCAAAAACAAGTTTATCATCGAGGTTCTTGAGAAAATTGAAATGTTTCTGTATCGGCGGGCGAAACTTATTGTTGCAGTCGCACAGGGAACAATTGATACGCTTGAAGGCAGGGGAATCCCCTTGCAGAAGATGGTCTTGATACCCAACGGTGTCTCCCTGGGAAGGTTTAGCGGCGCCAACGGACAGCGTGTGCGTGACAAATTTGGCATGAACGGTGAGTTTTTAGTAAGCTATATCGGTACGCATGGCATGGCGCATCGCCTTGAAACAGTCCTGGAAGCCGCTGAATACCTTAGAGGCGACAGGCGGGTGCGTTTTATGATGGTGGGGGATGGCGCTGAGAAAGAAAACCTGAAACGATTGGCTGAGAAAAAGCGCCTGGACAATGTAATATTCGTTACGGAGACAACATCAAATGAAGCGCCGGATTATTATGACGCGTCAGATGTATGCCTGGCGCCTCTCAGAAAGG
>JADFNA010000028.1 GCA_022563625.1 Candidatus Zixiibacteriota bacterium | reverse complement strand
ACGCGACTGAAAACTCACCGACCATTTATCTTTTTCCAGTTCCAGCTTATCCGCTATCGAACGCGCAGTAGCGAAACACTGCGCCCGGTAACAACTGCGATTGACAGCAGAAATACTCCGGCAGCAATCTTCATTTTTCAGGCAGGGACTGTCCGGGCTGTCTTTAGACTTGATAATCTGCCGCTCGGGCAGCCCATGAAAACTAAACAGGTAGTGGTCATACTTCTTTGCGCAAAGAGCTTCTTGTGCGACGCTTACCGCCGAATTTATGAAACACGGATTGTTGTAGAAAACCGGCAACATATCAATGGCCGGAACATTCCATACACGGCTGGCGCAACGATAAACTTCTTCAATCGAACTACCCACACTGGCCGAAGCGTACTGCGGATAAAGCGGCAAGGCGCGAATCCGGCCAATCCCTTCCGCGGCGAATTCACGCAGAACACTTTCTGTCGACGGCTTCCCATAACGCATGCCCAATTTTACGACATAGTTTCCGGCTGAGTGTGTATCCAGTTCGGCCTGGACCAGTTCGGCCAGGCGCCGGCCATGGACCAAAAGCGGTGAACCCGCCTCGGTCCAGATCTTCCGGTAGGACTCGGCCGATTTTGGGGCCCGGAACGGAACGATGATCAGATTTACCAGAAAATACCGGCCCACAGGATTGATATCAATTACCCGCGGATCGCTCAGGAACTGCCTGAGATATCTGCGCACCGGGCCTGTGTGCGGGCCCTCAGGTGTACCCAGATTCAGGAGCAGGACCCCTGTTCGGCTGATTTGCGCTTGTCCGTTTGAATCCATGTCTGCCTCCGGCGTCGAAATCATATGTATATGAGCGCCAATGGCAAGCGCTGAAACTGAATGATAAGAAAAATGGCCCCGGGCGGAGAAGAATCTGGAAACTGTGACAAACCTGTGACATACCAAATCCGGTCAATATGTACTATAACCATCGGAAAGAATCTCCCGCCGCGATGCATCAACGCAATGTTTGAAAATATAGGAATAATCGGAGCAACAGTCGCCCAAGGGAATATGCAGCTTCTCGAGCGGCTGACCCTGCCGGCCGATCAGCGGGCGCTTCTGCTGCCGCAGCTCAAGGCGGCTTTGGGCGTCGATGAACTGGTATATTTGGCCACCTGCAACCGGGTTGAGTTCATCTATTCCGGACCGAACGGCTGTAGCGCCAGCGCTGTGCGAAACAGGCTGCTGGATTATTTTTTCAAGAACGACAGCCTGGTCCGGCGGGTCCGGCGAATCAGATTTTCCCCCGGCGACATATTCGCCCATAATGGGACAGAGTCTATCAGGCATATTTTTCGTGCGACCGCAGGGCTTGAATCGATGGTGATTGGTGAAACACAGATCACCGGACAAATCAAAACCGCTCTGGCGACAGCGCATCAGGCCGCCACAGCCGGTCCACAATTAGAAAACCTGATCAGCAAGGCTCTGCTGGCAGCCCGCAAGATACGAAACGAAACGAAAATTGGCTCCGGTTCGCTGTCTATGGCTTCGCTGGTAATCGGTGAACTGCAAAAGCGCGTCACATGCCGCGAAAATCCCACGATAGCGCTCGTCGGCGCAGGTGAAATGACTGTCAAAATGGCGGCGTATTTGAAAAATCTGCTTCCCACACGGATTTTGTTTGTTAATCGCACCGAAGAGAGGGCTGAAGATCTGGCGCAGCGTTTTTCGGGAAAGGCGCTCTCTCTGGAGAGTTTCATTTCGGATCCGGGAAAGCTTGATGCTATTATTTCTGCAACCGGCTCGTCCCGGGCTGTTTTTGGCCGGGACTTTATGGAGACACTACGAGTCAATAATGATCACGTTATGTGCGTTGATTTGGCCATTCCCCGCGATTTTTCCGCAGATTATGACGAATCAGATGAGATAACGCTGATTGATATACCGCGATTGAATGAAAACAAAGACAAAAACCTGCGGGGAAAGTTCCGCGAACTGGACAAAGCCGGCGAAATCATTGAAACAGCGATTCAGGAGTTTGTGAGTTCCTTCATTGAGCAATCACTCAAGCCAGCGCTCGACAGATCGCGTGACGAGTCTCTTCAGTTCTCCAGAGAACAATGCGATCGCCTGTTTTCTGAGAGACTGATACGGTTTTCATCTGAAGAGCGCGAACTCGTGAATGATATGATGGAGAAAGTTCTCGGCCGCGCGCATGCGAAACAAAGCCGCGCCTTTGCCGCACATCTGGGCAAACTCACCGAATTACGCGCCGCAGAAAAGTCAATTGAGAAGCCTGCGGAAGCTGGCGCAAATGCCCGCTATTCTGTACATTCGTTTGAAGAGACTACAAGCGGCGCCTGATGCGGACTTTATGTATCGGAACACGTGGTTCGGACCTGGCCCTGTGTCAGGCTAATTTCATACGCAAGTACCTGTCGGAGCGCCATTCAACAGACACCGCACTCAAAATAATCAAAACATCCGGCGACAAGATCGACGACCTGCCGTTTGAGAAAATGGAAGGCAAGGGGTTTTTTACTAAAGAGCTCGAAGACGCCCTTTTGTCCGGCGAGATTGACCTGGCCGTACATTCGCTCAAAGACCTGATGACATTACCACCTGACGGACTGACAATCGCCGGAATAGGCGCCCGCGTTGACCGCCGCGAGTTGTTGCTTTTCCACAAAAACGCTGACGGTGAAAGCGGTGTTCTACCTCTCAAAGCGGGTTCGTCAATCGGAGCCGGGTCCGCGCGGCGCCGCTCACAAATCAGACACTATAATCCGCTGTTGGAAATCAAACCGATCCGCGGCAATGTCCCCACCCGCGTCCGAAAACTGCGTGAACATGAATTTGATTCAATCATAATCGCGGCCGCTGGAGTAGACCGGCTTGAATTGGATGTGTCTGATCTGGGAGCAATCAGGCTTGATCCGGAAGTTTTTCTGCCGGCCCCGGCGCAGGGTGTTTTGGGAGTGCAAACCAGAACAGATGATACAGACGTGATTGAGTTGTTCAGTGATTTTGGAACTGAAACGGAAAAAACAGAAACGCAGCTTGAACGCGGGCTGCTGGGAAAATTTGACGCAGGCTGTTCATTGCCACTGGGTGTGTTCAGCCAGGTTGAAAACGGGGAGCGCCGATTACTCGCCACACTCGGCCCGGTTGAGGAGCTCGGCGTCACACAGTTTCGTACAGCCGAAGCGCGCGGAAATGAACCCGGCGCGCTGGTGAATGAAGTCTTCGAGAGTTTAACGAAGCGCGATTGAAAAACACTACCCGATGGCCAAACTTGGAATCACCAGAAGCGCCGTGGAGCTCGCACAGATGATGCATCAATCTGCGCCGCCCGGCATAAGAATTATCCCATTGGAGTTGACACAAACCAATCCTCTGCTCTTCGAGCTTCCCGTGGAGGAATACCTGCGCGGCCTTGACTGGGCGCTGTTTACCAGCGCGCGTGGTGTGAGGGCTTTTCTTCGCCGGCTCGAGGATTCAGATGTGACGCTGGCTAAAAAGACCAAAATTGCGGTAGTTGGAGAAAAAACTGCGCTGGCGCTCAGTCAATTCGGACTCAGCGCCGCGTTTACACCGCAGGAAATCTCAAGCGAGGGATTGTTCAGAGAATTCTTACTGGCGTATGAAAATATCAGCGCCGTAGCGCTCTACATTTCTGCCAATAAGCCCAACTTCAATCCTGAAACGTTGTTCGCCAGTTCTTCAATAAATCTCTCCCGTCTGCCTGTCTATGAAACAATCCCGGCCAATTGTCCTCCGTCCTCCGGGACTGATTTCGGCCAGGACGATTATATACTTTTCACTGCTCCGTCAACTGTGTCGGCTTATCAGAGTTTTTTTGGCGCCCCCCGCGCTGCCGCTATTACACTGGGTAAGACAACGGCTATGAAGATTTCCGAGCAGGGTTGGCCGGCGCCAATAATCATGGCCAAACCGGACATCAACACGGTCTTTGCCTATCTTGAGCAGCCACAAGAACAGCGGCGGCGAATATGAAATCAGCGCCAGGCAGGACCACCTTAAATACGAAACAAGACAGAGTTTCCGCAGCAAATAACTCCCGCACAGTTCGCCTCAATCGCCCCAACCGCCCCAGGCGCTTAAGACGCACCCGGGTTATTCGTGACCTTGCCGCCGAAACCCATCTGACAACTGCCGGAATGATTCAGCCCTATTTCGTTTGTGAAGGCGCCGGTATCAAAGATGAAATTGCAGGACTGCCGGGCATATATCGCGAATCAGTTGATTCGCTGGCAGAAAGCATCGCAGCGGACTTGAAAATCGGTATTGATAAAGTCATGCTCTTTGGTGTCACAGGCCGCAAGGACGCTGACGCATCATTTGCCTCACACCCGGACAATCCCGTTCTACGCGCCTGCCGTGAATTGAAAGAGCGTTTTGCTGATGAATTATTTGTTGCGGCCGATGTTTGTCTCTGCGCCTACACTGACAGCGGACACTGCGGGATAATCGAACATGGTGAAGTGAATAATGACAAAAGCGCTGCTATCCTGGCAGACATGTCGCTGGCCCTGGCCGAAACTGGCTGCGACTGCCTGGCGCCGTCGGACATGATGGACGGGCGTGTCGGACAAATCAGAAATGCTCTCGAAGAACAGGGTTTTACCAACACTATAATTATGGCTTACACGGCCAAGTACAGTTCGGCCTATTATGGTCCGTTTCGCGAAGCGGCGCAGTCGGCGCCACAGTCCGGTGACCGCAAAAGCTATCAAATGGATCCTCGCAATCAAACCGAAGCGCTCAAAGAAATGCAACTGGACATTGCCGAAGGCGCAGATATTGTAATGGTCAAACCGGCGCTGGCATATTTGGATGTGATTGCGAAATGTTCCGAACAGGCAGACGTTCCGCTGGCTGCCTTTAATGTTTCCGGCGAGTATGCATCAGTCAAAGCGCTCTCCAAACAGGGCTTTGCTGATGAAGCCAGCCTGGCTCTGGAGAATCTGACGGCTATTCGTCGCGCCGGGGCGTCTATCATATTGACCTATCACCTGCGGGATATTCTGAAACATGGCTGGATTGAGCGTTAAGACACACGAACCCACCGTACTGGAGAATTCGCGGCGGTTGTTTGCACAATCGCAAAAAGTAATTCCCGGCGGCGTCAATTCACCGGTGCGCGCTTTCAGCGCAGTCGGCGGGCAACCGCGCTTTATTTCACGCGGACAGGGTCCGTATATATATGACGCCGACGACAACCGTTATCTGGATTTTTGTATGTCATGGGGTCCGTTGATTCTGGGACATGCCGATCCCGGCGTTGTGGCGGCGATCAAGACACAGAGCGAATCCGGGACGACATTCGGCGCCTGCACTGAACTTGAATTAAAACTTGCCGAATGTATTATTTCGCATGTCGAAGCACTGGAGAAAATTCGCTTTGTGTCATCAGGCTCTGAAGCTGCAATGTCGGCTCTTCGCCTGGCGCGCGGTTTCACCGGACGTGATCTAATACTCAAGTTCGACGGATGTTATCACGGCCATAGTGACGGACTTCTGGTCAAAGCCGGTTCCGGGCTGGCAACTTTTTCACAGCCGTCATCAAAGGGCATACCACGCGCCATTAGCTCACAAACAGCGGTTTTGCCGCTTGATGATGACGACGCGCTTGAGAAATTCTTTGAAACACACGGTAGCAAACTCGCTGCGGCGATTATTGAAGGCGTTCCGGCCAACAGTGGACTACTCATTCAACGCCCTGAGTTTATGAAACGGCTGCGTGAACTGACTGAAAATCACGGAGCGCTGTTGATACTTGATGAAGTAATCACCGGATTTCGCCTCGGCCCGGGCGGCGCCGCAGAATATTATGATCTCAAGCCAGACCTGTTGACCTACGGTAAAATCATCGGCGGCGGGCTTCCTGTCGGCGCGTTCGGCGGCCGCGCTGATGTTATGGATTTGCTTTCTCCAACGGGGCCGGTTTATCAGGCCGGCACACTATCCGGCAACCCGCTGGCAATGGCCGCCGGCCTGGCCACCCTGGCAAAACTGGCCGACGGCGCTATATATAATAGTCTCGAGACACTGACAGCGGATTTCACCAATATGCTGCAACGCGCAATGCCTGATACCCGGGTCATTCGTATGGGATCAATTTTCTGGCTTGCGCATCAAGATGTCTCGCCGCGCAGCGCTGGCGCTATTGATGGCAAAGGTATCGAGCGCTTCAACCGCTGCCATAACCAGCTCTTGGATCAAGGACTTTATCTGCCGCCGTCGGGTTATGAAGTATGTTTCGTCTCGGCTGCGCACAGCGCCGGCCAGTTGTCCGAAGCGGCGGAGATTATTGCGCATACGTTCGGAGCCGGAACATGACAGAAACAGAACTTATCACCAACCCGACGAAGATCGAACAGAGTTCGTTTCTCGCCGCCTGTCGCTCCGGCAACAGCGGAAAACTTCCGCTGTGGGTGATGCGCCAGGCGGGACGCTATCTGCCGGAATATCAGGCTGTGCGCGAAAAAGTTTCGTTCATGGAACTCTGCCGTTCTCCTAATCTGATGGCCGAAGTCACCGAACAACCTGTCCGGCGCTTTGGATTTGATGCGGCGATAATGTTTTCGGATATTCTGCCGATTCTCGAAGGCTTTGGCCTGGAGCTTTCTTTCCCCGGCGGCGGGCCGAAACTGGTCCCGCAGCTTGGCGACCCAAGAGAAGTCGAGAAGCTGACTGAATATGATGTTGCAGGCAAACTTGCGTTTGTCTATGACGGCGTTCGCGAAATCAAAAAACGCATGCCGGACATTCCGCTAATAGGCTTCGCCGGGTCGCCCTGGACACTCGCCTGCTATGCTATCGAAGGCGGAAGTTCGCCAAACTTCAATTCGGCCAGAAAGTTTATCCATCGCTATCCCGGCGCCGCCCGCAAACTGCTAGAGATGATTACAGAGGCAACCTCGATTTATCTCGCCGGGCAAATCAAGGCCGGAGTAGATGCAATACAGATATTTGACAGCTGTGCAGGAGTGTTGGCCCATGATGATTATCGCGATTGGTCTCTGAAATATATCGTAAGGATATTCGAATCGCTGACAAACACCGGTGTTCCAAGAATACTTTTTGTAAACAATCTGGCGCCGTATGTAGACCTTATTCGGGATGTTGATTGCGAAGTAGTCGGTGTTGATTATCGCATGAAGCTCTCTGAGGCCGAAGCGTCACTGCCGGGCAAGGCCCTGCAGGGCAATTTCGATCCGACAGCGCTGTTCGCCCCGCCGGAAACTGTCGCAGCGCGCGTTACAACAATGCTCGAATCAATTAAAGATCACAGCCGGCTGATTGTAAATCTGGGCCACGGTATTTTGCCGCAGACTCCGCTCGAATCAGTCAGCGCCCTGGTGGAAACGGTCCATTCTTTCAATCGGTAGTTTCAAAAGAGAAAATATGGCAAATACATTATATAAAAACCGGGTCCCGATTACACTGCTCCAGAAATATGACCGTCCTGGTCCGCGCTACACCAGCTATCCGACAGTTCCCGAATGGACAGAATCCGTTGGCCCGCACCAATACAAAGCTGCATTGCAGAAGGCTTCACAAACTCCCGCTGAACCGCTGTCAGTTTACGTTCATCTGCCGTTTTGTGAAAAACGCTGCTACTTCTGCGCCTGTAATGTTGTCATCCCGACCCGCAAGCGCAATTCGGATGATTATCTCGAAATCCTCTACCGGGAAATTGAGAACACCGCAGCGTTGCTGGGCGCCAGAAATAAAATTGTGCAACTGCATTTCGGCGGCGGCACGCCAACATTTCTCTCGGTCAGCCAGTTTGCAACCCTGCTTGATAAACTGGAATGCGCATTTGTCTTTAGCGCTGACGCTGAAATTTCGATTGAGGTGGATCCGCGAGTAACCACCGATGAGCAGCTGAAATATCTCCGGTCGCGTGGTTTCAACCGCGTTTCAATGGGCGTGCAGGATTTTAATCCTGTCGTGCAAAAAGCAATCAACCGTATCCAGCCCTATGAGCAGACGAAACATTGTGTGGACTACTCACGCGAACTTGGTTACGCGGGAGTTAATATTGACCTGATCTACGGCCTGCCGCATCAAAATGTGGCTGGCTTTACCGAGACAATTGATAAAGCGCTTACACTGCGGCCTGACCGGGTTGCGCTGTACAGCTTTGCCTATTTGCCTGAGTCAATGAAACATCAGAATTTTATCAAGCCGATCGACCTGCCCGAACTGGAGGTTAAGGCCGCGCTATTTTCCACAGCGCACGGCATGTTTTCCGAGGCCGGCTATCAGCATATTGGCATGGACCATTTCGCGCTGCCCGGCGATGAACTCTCACTGGCGCAAAATAACGGCAAGCTTCAGCGCAATTTCATGGGCTATACCACAAAAGTATCGCCAGATCTAATCGGCCTGGGTGTCTCTGGTATTGGCTATGTCAGCGATACATTTGTTCAAAACCATGCGAAGCTGGAATCATATCAGGAAAAAATCCAGAACGGCGGCTTTGCCACACATCGGGGATTGAAACTGGCAAAAGATGATCTTATCCGCCAGTTTGTAATTTCATCTATCATGTGCAATTTCAAACTTGATTTTCAAAAGTTGCAGGAGAAATTTTCTGTCAGTTTTCATGATTATTTCTCTGCAGAGTTTGACCAGCTTGGTCCGTTTGCCGCAGACGGAATAATTATTCTCTCAGATGACAGTCTGTGCGTGACCGCCCTGGGGCGGACATTTGTGCGCAACGTTTCCATGATTTTTGACGCCTACCTGCGAAGCAAACCGGCGGCTGATAGACCGGCCTTTTCCCGCACTATATAGTATAGTATCCGTCCCTTGCGCTCTTCCACAGCGGAAACCTGAAAAAATGTCGAAAGAAATCATAATTATCGGCGGGGGTATTTCCGGACTTTCGGCTCTGCATTTTCTCAAAAAAAAGTACCCCGCATACAATATAGCGCTTTACGAGGCGGGGCCGCGCCTCGGCGGAGTTATCGGGTCCGATATGATAAACGGCTATCTCTGCGAATGGGGGCCCAGCGGCCTGCGCGACCGTGACTGCATAGCCTCAAAACTGTGCGAGGAACTTGGTATAGAAAATGATATCCAACCGGCCGGATCGGATGCGGACAAAAGGTATATCCTGCGTCGCGGGAAACTGCGACGGGTTGCGATGTCACCACTCGGACTTCTCGCACCCGGGGTTGTTTCACTGCCGGGAAAACTTCGCGGGCTGCTTGAACCATTCGCCGCCAGCTCTGGCAAAGATGACGAATCAGTCTATGATTTTGCCAGAAGGCGGTTCGGCGCTGAGATTGCCGACTATCTCGTTCAGCCGCTGGTAACGGGCATTTTCGCAGGCGACGCGCGAGACCTGTCTGTCAGGTCTGCTTTCCCGGCGCTGTATGAAATGGAGCGAAACAGCGGATCAATTTTTCGCGGAGCGCTCGCAAAGCTGAAGGCGAAAAGAAGACAGAGCAAAACCACAGCCAGCCGACCCGCCAAAAAAAACAAACCAGGAATCACTTCGCTTAACGGCGGGATTTATGCCATCATCAAGGCCCTGCAAGCAAAGCATCAAACTCATGTTCACACAAACGCACGAGCGGCTCGCATAACAAAAACAGCAGGAAAATACTTGATCAGTTTTTCTGACAATTCAACGGCAGAAACCGAACAGGTTATTGTCGCAACTCCGGCCTACCATGCCGCAACAATCCTGCGGAAATTATCGAACGATCTGGCCGATACACTTAGCCGGATTCAGTATGCGCCAATCGCCGTGGCCTGTCTGGGTTTCGCAAAAGATGCAATCAAAGCTGACATTCGCGGGTTCGGTTATTTGGTTCCCCTGAACGAAAAGGCCAAACATCTCGGGGCAATCTGGGCTTCGTCAGTGTTTCCCGATCAGGCCCCCGGCGACAAGGCGCTGTTCCGCGTTCTACTGGGGGGCGCCGGAAATGAAGATGTGCTTGACTGCAGTGATGATGATCTGTTGAAGCTGGCCGAAACCGAATTGGGCGCTGTCCTCAAAATCAAGGGCGGGCCTGAGCTGGCCCGGCTTTATCGCTGGAACCGGGCGGTCCCGCAGTATCGACTGGGGCATTACCGTCTCCTGCAGGAAATCGACGCCGAGTTGGCCAGATTTCCCGGACTGCATCTGGCCGGCAACGCCTACACGGGAGTCGGTGTAGTCGACTGTATCAAACGCGCATCTGCAATTGTGTCAAACATCTAACGGACCCCCGGTCGCTAACTTCGAATCCATCCGAAAACTTTCTCCAACGATTGCTAAAGGCAGGATCAGGAGGCCGCAGGTGTGACAGTTTCAGTTTGCGGCGCCCGCAGACCGTCCAGATAGCGCAGAAGCTCCTGGCCGCAGTCAATCAGAATATTTTGATCGAGACTGTTTTTCATCAAACATAATGCGCCCTCAGTTGA
>JADFNA010000399.1 GCA_022563625.1 Candidatus Zixiibacteriota bacterium | reverse complement strand
TAACGAACCTGATGGCGAGAGATGGTGCGACGATCAAGTGGTCCTTGCGTGAGTCCACTCCCCTCCTGTAGGACCGTGCGGAGATACAACGGCGCAGGGATTTCTGAAGGGACGGCGCTGATGACTGAGATTGTCCTGACATTCTTATTGGTGTTTGTGATTTCTTCGGTGGCCACCGACCCCGGTTCGGCCGGTAAGGCGATTGCTCCTTTGGCTATCGGCCTGACAGTAACCTTTGACATTCTGGCCGGTGGTCCGATTTCCGGCGCCGCCATGAATCCGGCCCGCTGGTTTGGTCCGGCAGTGATTGGCTCAGATTACACAGCGGCCTGGGTTTATTTAGCCGGCCCGCTGGTGGGCGGTGGACTCGGCGCTTTTGCGTATCAGTTTGTGCGATCAGATAAGTAAAAAACCATTGGAACGGCAAGCGCCATTCCTTGCACTGATAATCTCAAAGTGAAAGAAGTAATCATGACAGTAAAAAGAGAAAATGCCGTGACAATGCACGGTAAAGCGGTCACGCTTGTCGGCCCGGAACTTAAAGTCGGTGATAGCGCCCCGGATTTCAGCCTTGCCGCCCAAAACCTGACAACCGTCACGCTGGCCGACAGCGCCGGGAAAACACGCATGCTGATTACGGTACCGTCACTGGACACCGGGACCTGTGAAAGAGAAACGGTTGAGTTTAACAAGCGCCTGGTTGGTTTGTCTGACGACATTGTGGTCCATGTCATCTCAAAAGACCTGCCGTTTGCGCAAACGCGTTTTTGCGGCGCCAAAGACATAACAGTCATGCAGGCCCTGTCCGCTTACAAAGATGACTCATTCGGTACAGCCTATGGCGTGATGATGGAAGGAAATCATCTGCTGGCCCGCGCAATTTTCGTTGTAGACCCATCAGGAAAAGTCAGCTACGTACAACTGGTCCCCGAAGTCGCTGACGAGCCGAATTATGATGAAGTTCTCGATGCGTTGGGGGCGAAAGTGTAGACGGTATCGAGATACTGATGAAGCATGAAGGCCGGCGAGTATTGCTCGACGGCCTTTTTTTTGTGCCAATTTTCGATCAAAGAAGCTTGCCCGATTACACATAATTATGAAACACTTTGCGCTTGGCAATTCTGCGTTATGGGCTATATTCAATGGATTACCGTTGCGCCCTAATTTTGGCGCAAGAATCTCGGCAATTTATTTCATTCTCGAAAGGAGTTTTCCATGAAACGGTTTTTCCCCCAATCGTTGATTGCCTGCTCCTGTGTGGCAGTCTTCAGCGCCTCGGCTGGCGCCGACATACCATTGACAATAAGCTACCGTGATTTTGCGCTTGCCAATCGAGAAAAATGAGTTACATTTTCTGATGAGAGAATCCTTATGAAAAAATCTATAACAATTCTGAGTTGTGCGTTTGCTCTCACGGCCCTTATGCTTGGCATGACGGTTTCCGACCTCGATTCGAAAGAGAGCAAGTCGAAAACCTCGAGCAAGACCAGCGCAAAAGTCGTTAGCGAGGTTACAGAAATATCGCCAGCCAAATCGAGCGTGACCAGGAAACAGCCTGAGGTTAAGGCGGCGATCACCTCCCCGCTTTCGGCGCCTTCGGGTATTATGGTGACAGGCGAGACGATTAGCTGGGAAGTTTTGGCCGGGGGCGGACAGTTTGGAACTTCGACTAATTTTGGCCTTTCCGGGACCATTGGCGAAGGAGCAGTCGGTGACGGTTTTTCGACGAATTTTGGCGTTTTGGGCGGATTCGAGCAAAACTTTTCTGCCGGTGCGCCTCCCTGCTGTGTATTACCCGGCAACGCAAGTGGCGATGACAAAACCAATATAGCGGATGTGTCATTTGTTATTGCCTGGCTGTTTTTGGGCGGCGCGGACCCTGGTTGCTGCGCCCAGGCCAGCGCCAATGGCGACAACAAGCTGAATATCGCCGATGTCACCTATATCATCGCCTGGCTGTTCACCGGTGGCGCGGACCCCGTCTGCGGCCCGGCTGACATGACCTGCTGAATTTGATTGAAACGCACGGCGGCAAATACTTCGCGCCCGCCCAGAAAGTATTCGTTGTAAGTTCTGACGCGTTTGATCGTTTTGCTTTTTCGGCCTCAATGTTGGCGGAGGGTCCGATCCGTTGGTTTTTGAGGTAACTTGTAGATTTGTAGACCATCCGACATCGTACATGGCGTTCAATAGCAAATCCTCAACTTACACGTCTAGATTCGCGCTTGGAGAAATGAATCCCAGCGCTATATTTGCAGTGAGTTCACTGTTGCCTATATCTGGCCCATATCGGGCGCCGATATGCGGGCGATATGCTTGAATATTGTTCATTTCTCGAAAGGAAATCCCCATGAAACGCTGCCTCTCACACGTAACGGGACTTATACTAGCTCTGTTCATCTTGACCGAGGCGGCGGAATCCGTTGGGCCTGATTTTGCAAACTATCGGGGCCGGCTGGTTGACGCCTCCGGGGCGCCTCTGACGGGGTCCTTTGACATTGTCTTCAAGCTTTATGGCCAGTCGCTGACGGACGCTGCGGAGGCGGTATATCGCCTGAACGTTCATGACATCGCCGTCGGTGACCTGTCCGGTGACGGCACTCCCGATCTGATCGTCTCATTGCCCGAACCCTTTCTTCTCGACGACGACATCGAGGACCCGGAACTGGCCGTTCCTATGTTCCACCAGCCAG
>JADFNA010000398.1 GCA_022563625.1 Candidatus Zixiibacteriota bacterium | reverse complement strand
GGCAATTCGGATGCGACGTGTCTGCTTGCCCCACTTGAGCCCGGTGATATCCAGCGTCCCGACGGTCCTCGAATCACTCTCTCCCTGAGCGTAAATGTTCGCTGAACAAGCAAAAGTAAACAGCGCAGATATAATGATAAGTGACTTCAGGGCATGAATGATTTGTCGTAGCGCATTCTTCATAGTCTTGACTCCGTTGGTATGCTTTTCAACTGTGATCCATTCCGTCTGCGGGCGGCCAGTTGTCCGCAGGCGGCCTCTATGTCCCGTCCTCGGCTGCGGCGGACAGTCACCAATGTCCCTCTGGCGGAAAGTTCGCGCGCGAACCAATCGACTTTCTCATCCGCCGGCCTGCGAAACCCCAGCCCGGGCACAGGATTATACGAAAGAAGATTCACTTTGCAATCAACTCCGGCCGCCAATTTGGCCAGATCGCGTATGTCGCCGGGCGTGTCGTTGAATCCGTCCAGCAGAACATATTCAAAAGTTATACGCCTCTTGACCGCCAGCGCGTAATTCTTCACTTCGCTGATCAGTTTTTCCAGCGGGAAAGTTTTGGCAACGGGCATGATTTCCAATCGCTTTTGCTGGCTGGCGGCGTGCAGTGACAGGGCCAAGTTTACTCGCAGGCCGCTCTCGGACAAGCGTTTGATCTTTGGGGTGATTCCGGCTGTAGAAACCGTGATTCTCCTGGGTGAAACATTCAAACCTGTCGGAGAGGTAAGTATCTCAATGGCGCCGATCAAGTTCTGATAATTCAGCAATGGTTCGCCCATGCCCATAAAGACGATATTACTGAACGCGTTGTCGCCGTGAAGGTCCCGCAGACTGAGCGCCTGGCCGACTATTTCGCCGGCTGTCAGGTTCCGCTTCAAGTCCATTGTACCGGTGGCGCAAAACTTGCAGGCCAACGGGCAGCCCGCCTGTGAGGAAACGCACAGGGTAGTCGAGTTTCGATCAGGGATCAAAACCGTTTCAATCTGCGCCCCGTCATCAAGCGAAAACAGCAGCTTCTCCGTCCGGTCGGATGAAATCTTTTTCTCGCTCACAGTCAGCGACCGGGAGAAGTAATTTTGCCGAAGCCTGTCGCGCAGTTCCAGCGACAAATCAGTCATCTGTGAGATATCATAGACCCGGCGGCTATACATCCATTGAAATATCTGACGTCCGTGGAACGGCTCAGCCTGACATTCACCGGCCACATTTTCCAGCTCGACCTGAGACATTCCATACAAATTCTGGCCCGGGCAAGCATCTGTTTTGGGGTTCTGTGCCCCGTCTGTCAGTATTTCTTTCTCCACGAGATAGAATGTAGCCCATATGGCGAAATGATCAAGCGCTTCTCAGAGATTGGAAAAACCGCGTGGAGGCGCCGGCGCCCGGAACTTGAGCCGGTGGCATAATACCCCGATAATCTAAAAGAGGATTTCTGGCATGTTCTGAAAGTGAAACAGCGGCGGGCTTGCGGCGCCGGGTATTTGAATCGAGAGCGATGAAAGTCAAGGCATGGAAGTTAAAGCCGGAGAAACACAAGATTTCCAGTCCGCCCAGGAGCTTCTGGGCATAGTGGCCCGCGAGGCCCGCGACAACAAGTTCGCCTAGGCCGCGCGCGAGATTGCCGCGCTCGATTTACGACCGCCGCCTCTGATGGGTCCGCCGCATCGGGCGGCCTCAATGGGCCGCGGGTTTATCGATATTCTGATATAGCAAAGTACGGCGGCATATCCGTAATATCTCCGCAAAACCGTCGCCAGTCATGCGACCCATGGCTGGACTATTTCACAAATGAACTGATCTTCTTTTCCAGGCGTTCGACCACTTTTTGCAGCTTGTCAAACTTCTTGCTGAGCTTGTTGAGATCATCGCGGCGGACGATTTTCACTTTCTCAATCGCCTTCTGCACTTCCGCGCCAACTTTGCCGGCCTGCCTCGTAACTTTGGCGCGAAACTCTTCGGTGGATTTGTCCGCCTTGTCAAGAAGCTCCAACACTGCTTCTTTTCGCTGTGATTTGGTCACGTCGCCCGATGCGATTAGCTTATCAATCACCTCTTCGGCTTTCTTCTTGGTGACGTTGAATGCGCCGATAGACGCCAATACGGTGTTGCGTAAAATGCTCATAGAAAACTGTCCTCCATGTCTGATTAGATCGCCCAAACTCTCTTTTGCTTCAGGTGAGCTTGTCCACGCTGCGCTTTCGGTAGTCACCATCCTGGCCAGTGATTCAATGGTGACATCGCGGCCCGAAGCCTTGTCAATTATTTTAAATTCCTGGTCATCCTCCAGCAGTTCTTTGAGGCGCCGGTGGGTGATGGTTTTCCTTTCCTCGGTGTCATACAGGCGGCGGTTCTTATAGCGTTTAATTATTCTCACGTCGCGCTTGCCTGTAATACCATCAGTCCCGATCTCGGGCGCGGCCTTTCGGCCGGGCCGCTAGTCGACCCGCTCAGCCTCATTATAGTGCACCGCACAATAAAGTCAATAGTATTTTTGCCTTTGGGGGGAAACCCTTGTTCAAGTCCATTTGAAGGTGGTCAAACTTTTTGCCTGTGGGCGCCGCCGGCCGAAGCGAGAACTATTTCGACAATTCCCAGAAGACGCTCGCCGGAAAACGGCTTTTTGATGTACATGTCGACGCCGGCCTGGAAAGAGCGCCCCTGATCTTCATTGCGGTCTTTGGCGCTTAAAAACACCA
>JADFNA010000397.1 GCA_022563625.1 Candidatus Zixiibacteriota bacterium | reverse complement strand
CAGGGTTTCCGGGCCGTTCGGTCCGGCGCAAGAGGTAGACGTCATACCGTATGGCCCTACTCGCGACAGAGTAGAATCGGGAAATCTGGGGAGGCTGAGTCTCATCACTCGGGGTTGCTCGTTGCGACGAGTTCAGTCACGTAAGGAATGAGGTCACTCCTGACCGCCAGGAACTCCCCCTCAATTCTCGATATGATCTGATACCCATTGCTTGTGACGGCCGGCGCTAAGTTTTTGGCGAGATCAAAAACGACGTCTGGCGAGCGGATTCCACAGACCGTTTCGAGTTTCGGCTGGTTTCGGAAGTAGTAGGAGTAGGGAATCGATTTACCCAAGTCGGAACTCGGGCGGTCTTTGGTGACTGCACAAGTCGTAAAGTGCTCTGTTGTCAGTCCGAACCGGTCGACAAACTCGAAGTCCCCAAAGTCAAAGAGAAGACACTTGCCAACGGCCTGCGTGTTTATCTGCTGGAAGACCATCGCCTGCCGCTTTTCAATATATCAGTGCGCATCGCCGCCGGCAGCTATCTGGAACCTGCCGATAAAGTCGGCCTGGCGTCGATTATGGGCGATGTCATGCGCACCGGCGGCTCCAAAAAATGGACCGGCGATGAAATGGATGAGCGCCTTGAAGCCGTCGGCGCGAGTGTCGAATCCAGCATGGGCCTGACCAGTGGCAGCGCCTCGGGCAATTCACTGATTGAATACAGCGGCATGGTGTTGGAAATTCTGGCCGAAATCCTGCGCAATCCTACCTTTGACCAGGATAAAATTGATATCACAAAAACCCAGGTCAAAGGCGGAATCTCGCGCCGGAATGACAACGCGCAGGGAATCGCATCACGCATCTTCAACCAGATACTTTACGGCGCCGAATCTCCCTATGCCCGCACAGCCGAATATGCAACAGTGGATGCTATCTCGCGTGAAGACCTGATTGAATTTCACGGCAAGTATGTGCATCCGAAAAACCTGCAATTAGCAGTCTGGGGCGATTTCAAAGAGTCAGATATGCTCAAAGATATTGAAAAGCGCTTTGCCTCGTGGGAAAGCGAGGGTGAAGCGCCACCTCCCCCTCCCGAAGTCACGCACACACAATCGGTCAGGACACATTATGCCGAAAAAACAGACGTCAACCAGAGCAACATCTTCATCGGTCATCTGGGCGGCAAGATTCAAGATGAAGACTATCCCACCCGCCTGGTAATGAATAACATACTCGGCGGAGGTTTTGGTTCAAGGCTGTTCAGCAACGTCCGCTCGCGCAAGGGTCTGGCGTATGCCACCGGCGGCGGATATCGGGCACATCTTGCGTATCCGGGCAGGTTTTTTGGTTTTGCCTCCACCAAGTCTGAGACAACACTTGAGGCGGCCCGCGCCGTTATTGAGCAGATCGAATCCATGCAGACTGTGCCGCCGACTGAAGAAGAAATGACAATTGCGATCGACGGTTATCTCAATTCATTCGTCTTCAACTTTGACACGCGCGGCGAAGTCGTCAACCGCATGGTGCAGTACGACGCCTATGGCCTGCCGCAGGATTTTCTGTCGCAGGTGAAAGAAAAAGTGCAGGTGGTGACAGCCGAGGCTGTGCAGGCTGTCGCGAAAAAACGCCTGCATGTTGACAACATGCACATTGTGGTCGTCGGCAAGGGTGAAGACTTTGACGGTAAGCTCGAAGAACTGGGACTGCCGGTGGACACAGTCGATATCACTATCCCCAGCGGCGCGCCGGAGAGTGAAATTGTCCAGAGTCACGAGAACCTTGCCCGTGGAAAGGTAATTGTCGGCAAGGCGATTGAGGCCACCGGCGGCAAGAGTGTCTATGAGGGCATTTCATCCTTCAGTATGAAAATGGATGTCTCGATTGAGGTGGGCGGGGGGCAACTGATGACGCTCAGTGGTTCAGTCCTGACACAGTTGCCCGACAAGCAAGCGCTGACATTGCAAACACCCGGCGGCGAAATGAAAATGACCTACGATGGCGCCCAGGGTTGGCGGACCATGCGGGGCCAGTCTCAGCCATTGCCCGAAACTGAAATCGACAAAAACAAGAAAGACATGGCGCGCACGCTCGTTATTCTGCTGGCGACAACAGAAACATCCGGCTACACGCCGGTCTATGGCGGCGCCGGTGATGTCAACGGGACCAGCGTTGAGTTTGTCTATTTCGTTGACGGCGACGGCAACGAGCCATGTAAAGTAGGCTTTGACGCCGGTAACTTTATGCCGGTCTCACAGCATTATTTTGGCGAAACAAACGCCGGCCCGGCCAATCTTGATGTTTACTATTCAAACTATCAGGACGTATCGGGACTCAAGACGCCGTTCAATGTCAAGCGCATGGCCAATGGAACTGTCGTGGACGAGATGACTATTAAGGAAATGGAACTGAACACAAAAGTCACCGCATCGACTTTTGCCGATCCAACCGGCGGGTGATCGCGTACTATTTCTTTCAGCAAACAATTCAACTATTACAGAGCGGCGGGGAGACTTACTCCTCGCCGCTTTTCTTATGGAAAACGTTCCCGGACGAACGTCCGGGCCGCGCGGCCGGACGATATCACACGAGCGAGTTGCCCCGAAATGGGTTCGTTTGGTGTATGTTTTTTTTCGGGGGCTACTTTGTCTTTCTTTGATAAATATCAGTAGAATGCCCAGTGAAAGATGTGCTTTTGGAAGTGGTTGCGATTGAATTGTTGGTGGTTGATGGATTCA
>JADFNA010000396.1 GCA_022563625.1 Candidatus Zixiibacteriota bacterium | reverse complement strand
CTGGAGCTAGAGCTTCTTTGAGTCGGGTTTCGCGGGCTATTTCGCTGACCAACTCCAGCTCGGCCCCTACCAGGGAAATCGTGGAGGGAACCATTTTCAGTGTTGGCAGCTCGGTATCCAGTGTTACTTCCGCGATAGTTTTTTTCCGCAAAAGGCAGTCATAAATCGATTCAGTCAGGGAGCTTTTGTCTATTCCCATGCCCGAGCCACTGTTTCCCTGCGGATCAGAATCGATCAACAGTGTTCTTCGCTCGGCCAGCGCCAGGCAGGAGGCCAAGTTTATGGCGGTGGTAGTTTTGCCAACGCCGCCCTTTTGATTGCAGATTGCAATGATGCGCGCCATAATTTTCCCTCTCTTCCGTGTCAGATTATGGCCAATACTGGCAAAGCTAATCCTATCCGCAATGAAATTCGTCTTCAGCGCGGGTAAGCTCTTGCCATTTGGCAGATTAAGAATATCCGCTTAGACGCGCAAGCAAAAAACATCTACCAGGATTGTTTCACATGAAACAAGCGGTACTTGCTTTTCTGAAGTAGCTGAAACGCAGCGGTTTAACTGAGGACTAAGGTTGAGACAGAATGGTCAGAGTGCGTGATTCTCTCTCATCACCGGAGAGTTTGTAACTGAAAGTCGAAAGCAATCGGAACAATCGGCGCAACCGGTGCAATCGGCGCAATCGAACCGACCGGTCGGTCTGATCTGACACTCCCGGAGGCAGGGCGGCATAGTAAACAAACCGACCAGTCGGTTTGAGTGCGGAAATTATGACACTCACGAGTTTGGAATCCGGCTTCACCCAACGCAGGCAGACCAGGTCAAAACTACCGGTCATGGCTTTCAAAGGGCCGGAATTGACTGATGTCTGGAAATCTTCAGCGATTACTTGGCCGGAGAGTCCCAACTGATTCAGCGCGCGATTAAGAAAGCGGGCCTTTTTGCCCGTTCGTTCTACCAGTGTCAGATATGGTTCGATTCCGACAGAGCGCAGGGCCAGAGCCAGTGGTATGCCCGGCAATCCACCCCCTGACGCAATATCCAGCAGGGATAATTTCGCGCCGACTTTCAACATGTCGGTCAACTCATCTGTCTTGAGCGGTATCAGGCAATCTGCGATCATGCGATATAGATCGGCTGGCGATGTTTCACGTGAAACAAGGTTGATTTTCTGATTTTCAGCCAGAAGGTAGTTTACATAGGGAGTAAATAACTCTTTGCCGCCGAATTCGCCCAAAACCTCTTCGGAATCGAATGTCACCGGCGAAGAATCGATGGAATCAGAAAAAAGGTGCATTTGTGCGTGTCGGAAAGAGTTCGCTCGCCCGGTTCAGGCTGCTTTGTGGCGTTTGAGAGCGACTGCCAGAACTGCAATGTCGCCGCTGGTGATTCCCTCAATTCGCCCGGCCTGGCCCAGCGAACGCGGGCGGAACTTTGTGAATTTCTCTTTGGCTTCGTTTTTCAGGCCGACCAGAGATAGATAGAGAAAGCTTTCAGGAATCTTTTCGCCTTCAAGTTTCTTAAAGCGTGCGATTTCGCGGTTCTGTTTTTCAATATAGCCTGCATAACGGATACGAATCGCGGCACGTTCGATTACTTCTTGCGGGACTTCCAATTTATCTTTATCCAGATCGGCTATATCCGCATAACCTACTGAAGGCATACGCAATAGATCAGCCAGGCTGACATGATTCTTGCGGCCAATTCGGGCCGACAATTGGCCGAGTTTTGCTACGTTGAGACGTACACTTTCCAGGCGGCGGATTTCTTCCTCGGTTTCGCGTTTGAGCAGGGCAAACTTTTCCAGCTTTTCTGAATCCAGCAGCCCATAGTGCGCGGCATATAATGACATTCGGTCGGACGCGTTGTCTTCGCGCAGCGCCAGCCGATGTTCTGCGCGTGAGGTGAACATGCGATATGGTTCAGTTGTCGATCGTGTCACAAGATCATCAAGCATAACCCCGATATACGCTTCACTCCGGTCCAGAATCAACGGCTCGCGGCCATCGAGCGCCAGCGAGGCGTTTATCCCGGCCATCAACCCCTGGCCGGCGGCTTCTTCATAGCCGGAAGTGCCGTTGATTTGCCCGGCAAAATATAATCCGCGAACATTTTTAGTCTCCATTGACGCTTTGATTTGATGCGCCGGACAGTAATCATATTCAACGGCATAGCCAGGGCGTATGATGACGACTTTTTCCAGCCCGCGCACGGTTCTTAGCGCGGCAAGTTGTACGTCTTCCGGAAGTGAAGTGGAAAAACCGTTGGGGTATATCTCGTTAGTCCCATTCCCTTCTGGTTCGAGAAAAATCTGATGTGATTCCTTATCGGCGAAGCGATAGACTTTGTCCTCAATTGATGGACAATAACGCGGGCCGGTGGAGCTAATCTTGCCGGAGAACATGGCGGATTTGTCCAGGTTCTCGCTGATAATACGCTTCGTTTCAAGACTCGTATATGTCAGATGACAGGGAATCTGCGGGCGTGTGATTGATTTCGAAAATGCAGAGAAAAGCGGTATCGGATCATCACCCGGCTGTATCTGGCAGGAATCAAAATCAACAGTCGCTCCGTCAATTCGCGGTGGGGTGCCGGTTTTCAGTCGGCCAAGCTCAAAGCCGAGTGAGAGCAGTGAATCCGAAAGTTTATAAGCGGCCGGTTCATTGAAGCGCCCTGCTGCGACTGTTTTTTCCCCAATATGAATCAGTCCACCCAGAAATGTTCC
>JADFNA010000395.1 GCA_022563625.1 Candidatus Zixiibacteriota bacterium | reverse complement strand
CAGGCGGTATTGACAGATTGCCAGACGGGGAAATCTGTTTGAGACGGAAATGTTGCATCGATTCCCTCAAGCGCTGATATTCGAGCGAGGGGCTGTGGGGCTGGGGGGACGTGGAGTGGCCGGACACATTGCTAGCGAACGCATTAGCTTTTATGGAGACTCATGTCACAAAAAACAATTAACGCCTTGGTGAAATTGCACGGAGCAAAGCTGCGGAAAGATATTCAGCGTGGAGTTAAGTATTGCCGGGCAGTGTGGGATTTTAAGAAACACCCTGGCGGAGAGTTTCATAAATTTTGCCTTGACCACTACATGCCGCCGGGCAAATTACGGCGCGAACTGTTGGCCACGACCGACTTTTGCTTGCATTCTATCGGCGGGTACTTTGGCATGATGACCAAAGCCGTCCGGCGCGGGCTGGATGTGGCCGATACTCCGTTGACAGCGGCCGATGAGTTGTTTGCGTCGTTTTCGGCGGCCTCGCACTATTCGCAGGACTTGCGTGATTTCAAAATTGCGGCGCTGGCGCAATTGAATTTTGGAACAGATTCACTCAAAGCGCCGCGCACACGCACAGATTGGGCGGCCCGCAGATTGTCAAGCGTTGGCCGCGAAGTGGTTCCGGCCCGGCTGCTGGCGGAAGTTTCGCGGGTCGGCGCCGCAACACAAAAATTCGTCAGCGGATTCAATCTTTACCTTGATAGAATTGATTTCGGTGATCCGGACATCACCTTTCCTAAATGCACACGCCTGATTTCGCACTGGGGACTGCGCGACTATATGACTGATCTGCGCGGCACACCTCATGCGCTCAAAAAACAGCGCGCCATCCGTGATCTCCTGCGCCGGGTGGTGGACGGCGAAATTCCGCGTGAGATTATTGATAATCACAAAGCGGCCTGGGACCTGAAAACGGGACAGGTGGCAGTCGGCGGCCGGAGAATCAAAACGACACAAACACAAGCGCTGCGCTGGGAACGATTCAAGAACATGTTTGACTCGATGCGCAAAGTTGATCCCTACACGCGCTATGGAAACATTATCGACAACAAATTCAAAAAAGAGCGCGAGATGTCCCAGGAGAAAATTGTCGGCATGCTGAGAGACGTATTGGCTTCTCCACTGGCGGCGCGGGTCGGCGCTTTTGTGTCAGGCAAATTAGAGCGCCCGCTTGAAGCGCATGATATTTATTTCAAAGACTTTCACGGCGGCGCAAAAAAATCAAAACTCGGCTATAACATTGCCTCACGCTACCGTGACGCTGGCGCACTGACGGCGGCGATTCCGGGAATTCTGGTCAAACTCGGGTTCGCCAAAAAACGCGCCCGCGAGATCGGGTCACATATACGAGTTGAAAATTCGCGCAGCGCCGGGCACGCCTGGCGTCCGCATACCCCGGTTGACACGCAGCTCCTGCGCGTGAGAATCGGGAGCGAGGGGATTGATGAGCGGGACTTTTCGATATTTATGCACGAATTGGGGCATTGTGTCGAAGGCGTTCTCAGTTCTTATGAGATGGACTACCGGGCGTTGTGGGGTGTGCCGAATACCGCGTTTTCAGAGGCGTATGCGTTTACTTTTCAGGACCGAACGGACCGGATTCTGGGAAGAAAAGCGCCCGGGAACTCGGATGTCACCACGCTTTTGCGCTTCGCCGAAGTTTTTGAAATCGCCGGGGCCGCGCTGGCCGAGATTGAATTTTTTCACTGGCTGTACGGCGCCTCGAACAGGAGCGCCGCGCAGATGCAAAGAAAAATCCGCCAGGTTGGTGATAGTATCTGGGCGAAATTCTATGCCCCGATATACGGACCAGACGGCTATGGCCTGCTTTCGGTCTATTCGCATATTCTCTGGTGTGTTTTCTATCTGGCCGACTATCCGCTTGGCTATGTCATCGCCTATCAGGTGCGCAAGTATTTGAAAGGCAAGAATCTTGCCAAAGAAATGGAACGCATGTGCCGCCTGGGAGATATCTATCCGGAACAATGGATGCGTTCAGCGGTTGGAGAAAACGTTAGCGTCACTCCGCTTCTGACAGACACGCGCGCAGCGCTCAAGCGGCTGGGGTATTGAACTTGCCGGATCAAGCATTGAAATACACACCCGAGGGCAGAATGAGCCAATCCACGAAAACTTCACTCTATTCAATCCCCGCAGTCTGGTTGGCGCTCTTGGCGCTCAGCCTGTGCGGTTTGTCCTGCTCGGGTGATAGTACCGGTCCGGGCGCCAACCGCGCCCCGGGAAAACCGCGGGCGCCGCAGGGACCGCCCGCGGTTGTGATAGACATTCAGGCAACGTTTTCAAGTTCTGTTTTTGATCCTGATGACGACCAGGTGTCAATCTGGTTTTACTGGGGAGACGGGGATTCCGCTCTGGCCGGCCCGGCCGCTTCAGGGACTGTTTTGAGCGCTTCGCATATTTATACGGTCTTGGGCAGTTTCCGCATTCGTCTGGTGGCGGTGGACAGTGACGGTTTGCGTTCAATTGATTCGGACGAGTTGCGCATCAATGTATTGCAACCGGGACCGCAGGCGCCAACCAGTCCGGTGGGTCCGGACTCGCTGTCTTTGAATACGCGCCAGACATTCGCCAGCCAGGCGGCCAGCCTGGCTGGTGGGTTATTGGCGGTGATGTTTTTCTGGGACGACGGGGATTCGACGCTCTCGGCCTGGGACACCAGCGGGGCGGTTTTTTCGGCAGAGCATATCTATTTTGATACCGGTTTATTCCTT
>JADFNA010000394.1 GCA_022563625.1 Candidatus Zixiibacteriota bacterium | reverse complement strand
CAGGCGTGTTGCGTGTGGGTTAGTGTGTCAACCGGTCGGCGCCTGAATCAACGCTAATCAAATGCAACTGTTATCTGCGTGTAAAATGACCGTCCGGATGAGGCAAAATAGGCGCCCCAGGCGTCAATGTAGTTCAAGTTCGTGTCATTGAAAGAATTGCCGCCATAACCGGACTGGATA
This sequence comes from Candidatus Zixiibacteriota bacterium, assembly GCA_022563625.1. Classification (GTDB taxonomy): domain Bacteria; phylum Zixibacteria; class MSB-5A5; order GN15; family JACZUZ01; genus JADFNA01. Next base: position 2,553 of record JADFNA010000394.1, on the reverse strand, counting down.
TAGAGTTTGTCAAAGATATTATTGACCGATGCTGACAGCGACACTCGTCCAAATAGGCTGGATTCTGCCAGGTTTACCGATCCTGTTACTGAAGAAATACCAAACCCGGCGATTGACAGAGAATCATTATTACTGCTCTCGACAAACTGGCGGCCAATTCCCCGGAAACGGTAGGTGAGCCGAAACCTGTCGGCCCGGTAATCGACGATCAGATTCCCGATTAGCTCCGGAAATCCCGGAATCGTATTGTCAGAAAAATCACTCGCTATGACACCGACGGTATTGAATGACGGATCAAACACAACGACATTAGTGATATATCTGTTATAGCGGTTAAAATTATAGCTGAAGTTCGCATCGAAGCGAAGCGCATCACTTGATTGAATCGCGGCGCTCAGTTCAACGCCGGAATGATATGAACTCTCTGCGTTGTCGGTCAACCTGTTGCCATCGTCGTTAACACCAAAGAAAATAACTTCATTGTTAAACCACATGTAAAATAGATTCATGCCGGCGCTGAATTTTTGTGAACGATATTGCTAGCCGAGCTCGTAATCATAGAGCCGTTCGGATTTGACGCTCAAATCAGGGGTCTCGCTTGGGTCATTGGCCTTGTAGATGTCCTGATCACGCGGCGTGCGGCTGGAAATTGAAAAACTGCCGAACACAGAGTTTTTTGAATTGAAAGCATAGTTAAGCCCGACTCGGGGCGAGAGAAATGTCCAGTTCAAAGCGTAGTCATTATTGGGATTGGCGGCGAACGCGCCGAGCGGTGTTTGATCAAATTTATAACGCATATGCCGCAGTTGCAGCGACGCCTGGCCATTCAGCTTGTTTGTGAAATAATAGCGCTCGTCGGCAAACATGGAAAAACTCCGTTTTTCGGCAAAATATTCATAGTAGCGCCGTCCCGGAGTGAATCCACTTATAACATTGGTTGCGGAGTTTACCTGGCCCCAGTGTTCGGATTCGAAAAAATATCCGGCCAGGCCGAATGAATGCGCTCCGCGGCTGTGTTCGATTTCCACGCGGCTGTTCAGGCCGACTTGGTTTTTTTCAACCCAACGCTGAATTGTAATGTCAACCGGCAAATTTGAATCAGCCAGCAAACTTGAATCAATGTTAAACGCAAACGCGCTCCTGCGTTTTTTTAGCTGGTCAAAATATCCTTTTCCGCGGATATAATACAGTGTTGTATTGAGGATTGAAGAACCACCTAGCTGATAAGTGTTGTGCAGTTCATAATGTGGTTGATTAAAATTGTCACCTTCGTTGACATAGGTCAAAAAATTGGCGCGCCGATTGACCTGGTATGTAGCAAGGTCAATGCCGTCCCAGGCGGCGTGGGTTCGAATCGGCCCGCCGTAGGTGTTAAATGTCGTTGATGATCTGGGATCGAGCCGCGAGGCGGAAATGAAATATGACCAGCCGTTAGACCAGGAGTTTTCGACATACCCGCCGCTGGATTGGCGGGAAAAGCGGGTGTGAATATTATAGCGCCCGTCAATCAGTCCCGATGAAAACGCGATGCTTTGTTTTGACGTTTCACCGATCAGATCTCCCTGATGGTTGTAGGCGCCTATTCCGCTGGAAAAGCTGAACTTTCGAGGCTGATCGAGCGCATACGAGACGACATTGATAGAGCCGCCAAATGTTCCGTCAGCATACAACGACGAACCGATTCCGCGCTGGATTTGAACATCACGCACATTACTGGCGAAATCCGGCAAATCGACGAAATAGGTGACATGATCTTCAGGGTCATTGAGCGGAATGCCGTTGATATAGGTTGAAATCCGCTTTTCATCAAATCCGCGAATCGAAATATGATTGTATCCCAGCAGCGATCCTGCATCTGTGTAGACATAAACATTCGGTTCTGTTTCCAAAATCACCGGCAAGTCGCCGACGGTGTAGTCCCGTTCAATTTTGTCCGCTGTCACATCAGAAAACGCCACAGGCGTTTGGGCCGTTCGGGCGCGATTGGCATACACGGTAATTCCCTGCCCATGGATAATCACCGCTGTGAGTGTTATAGCCAGGGCCTGTTGCTCGGCCGCAGCGCTGATATTGATCAGAACCGGCTTAAATCCCACATGGCTGATAGTCAGGCGCAGTGGTCTTGGACCATCATCTGACAGGACAAAGCCCCCGGAATCATCCGCCACAGCGCCAACGCTGGCAATGTCTGTGACAATACTGGCTGCTCTTAACGGGGCGCCATTTTTGTCGATGACCCGGCCCCTGATTTCCCAGCCGAATGCGGCCCCGGAAACCAGTGTCCATGCCAGACATGGCGCCAGGACGTTGAGAAAGGAAATCCGGTTCCTCACAAGTTGACTGAAGTGCATAATCTTAATTCTCCTCAGCGCGGTGATATTATTTTCTTTCGAGAGAAATTACCATACCCCTCAAACAAAAAACTGAAATTGGCGGGAGTAAGAGTTTAGCCGCGCGGAGGGGGGCAAAAAAAACACCGCCTCCGGCGAAATGAACTTTCGGTTCAAGCCCCAGTGCGGCTTACGCTGCGCTTATTCTCGGCAATTCGCGCTT
>JADFNA010000393.1 GCA_022563625.1 Candidatus Zixiibacteriota bacterium | reverse complement strand
GATCAGCGGCCACCAGTTCGAGAAGATACTGTTCCGGAGAATCCGCCCGGCGGGCGCCGTCAACAGCAGCAGGCGCTTGCCCTGTTCCGGCCACGGTCATAGATTCGGCAAAGGGCGCGTCTACACCGATCGCCGTCAGTTCTTCGAGTCCCTGCTCGGAGCTTTCCGGAGCGCGCGGCCCGCCCTCGGGTGGCCGGCTCTTGACCTCAAAACTTCCCAGCGCCTGGCTGACAGAGGGATAACTGGTCAACACTGTGTCGAATTCCAGCAGTTCACAAATCTCTCGAACATTCGGAATCATCCCGCACAATCGCACGTCACCCTGATTGTCACGGGCTTCTTTGAGATGGGAAATGAACGCCCCCCAACCGGCCGAGGAAATATATTCGACTCCGGCCAAATCCAGAACAATCCGGGAACGGTTTTGCCGCAACAGGCCGTCTATTGCCCGGTCCACCTCCCCGGCAGTCAGGGTGTCAACAATACCATCCACACGCACGGTCGAAACGGGTTCATCGGCGCCTGAAATTGATACTTTTATATTCTCCATAGGATATTGTCCGTCCGGGATAACCCCCGCGGCGCGACATCATTTCACGCCTTTCGGGAATCATACATCAACTGGCGCAAACTCAATAGCAAAAACTGAGTTTGGCAGAGTTAACACGCAAACGAGCGCTATCCTGTGGCGGTCAGAGACGCCCGGCCAATGACCAGGGTCATGTCGTCTTCGGCTTCGGCGCCCCCGCGAAACTTGTCCAGCTCAATTATCACGTCCTGCACCAGTGAGGAGGCCCCGGAAGAGCCAAGTTCAACTGAACGCTGATGGGCGCTCTCCAGGATTGACAACAATCCATCGGCGCCAAGGCGCTCACCGCTGGGGTTCACGGCATCACTCAAACCATCCGTATACAGGCACAGGAAATCTCCCGGCTGGATCAACAGGCGCTCTTCGGAAAAGCGGGGTCCATCGTCAGCGGATAATTCACCCAAACCCAATGGCGAGCCACGGGGATTCACCAGTTCGAATTCAGACCGTTGGGAGCGGAAGAAAATCAGCGGATTATGCCCGGCGCTAGCGTAACGGAACTCTGAACTGGAGCTGTCATAAATTGCCAGCGCAACGGTGATGAAAACCCCGGACGGGATATCGACTGTCATATATTCTTCGACCGACTTGAGAATCGCCGCCGGGGAACTCTGGCCGTCGGCCTTGAAACGAATAACCGTGCGCAACACTGACATAATCAGCGAGGCCGGCACACCTTTACCCGATACATCCGCCACCACCAAACAGCGTTTGTCCTCGCCCACCGGGAAAACATCGTACAGGTCTCCGCCGACTTGCGATGCCGAACGGTAAAACGACTCAACGTCCAATCCGGGGATTGATGGTTTCTCACGGGGCAGCAGGGTTTTCTGGATTTCACCGGCCAGATCAATTTCTCTGTCCAGTTTCTGCCGCTTCAACGCCTCGGCGCTGTCTTTACGCAGGCGGGTCATCATGCTGTTGAGCGCCTTGCCGATAATAAAGAACTCCTCGGCCCCGTCCGAAGCGTTTTCCAGGCTGGCCGAATGCGCCGCCAAATCGTCGGTCCCTTCGCCAAACCGCCGCACCTGCTCGGTGATTGCTACAATCGGCTTCACGAAATAGTTCGACAGGAGAAAGATCAAGATCAGTCCAACCAGTAACTCAACGCCGAGCAGGACGAACGTATCCGTTCTGGCGTCGGCGATTTCCTCAATAATGCTCTGCGAGCCAAACTGCAGGCCGACACTGCCGAGTGTGACTCCGTGGCTGACAATCGGGATACTGACATAATTCAGCGCCAGGCCATCTTGCTCGAATGGTATCGGCTGAGGAAGCGCCTGTGAGGGCTGAGAGGACTCAGCGAGTTCAGAGTGCTGTGCGCCGGAATCCAGCGCCGGGGGGACGTAGCCAGTCCTGATCAATTTGACATCTTTTGAATCAGCCAGAATATAATTTGCCGAGTCAACAATAGTTACACGCTTGATGTCGCTGTGCTGCTTGCTGTAGCTGAATGCAAGTTCGTCAAACTCCACAAATGCGCGGTGATTGAGAATGTACGCCCCTGCCAGAGCCGCCGCGGACGTACCCAGCGCCAGCATATGTTCCTGCTGTTTCGTGATAATCCCCGAGACAACACGGGTTTCCATGATATAATATGATCCGCCGACAACAAACAGCATAATCGCCATTGTAGCCATTGAAAACCGCGCGCGCAGGTTCAGCGCCCGGCTTTTGAGCGGCGATGATCCGATCATGCGCCTGGGAAGCAATTTTGTCATTAGCAGTTCATTGTATCCGTCACCGGCGATATACTGCACATCATCCATCAGGCGCTGAATCATCATTTGCCCCAGGCCGCCTTTGCGCGAAGTTTCCACCAGACGGTCGAGTGACACTTCGGTCTTTTCATCAGGGAAATACGGCCGGCCCGTGTCCCTGAGGGAAATGCTGACCCGCCGGCGATAGAGCGTGATGACCAACTTTATCGACCCGCTGCTTTCAACATACGAGTGGCGGATGGTGTTGGTCGCGGCCTCTTCCAGCGCCAGAACCATCTGCTCGACATCACTGGACGGCAAACGGGAATCCGCCAGCGCCCGGCGCACGACTGCGCGCATACTTTCCAGCGACGCCAGTTCCGCCGGAAATTCGGCTGCAGTTTCTTTGATCGGTCTTCTAAACATTACTTTCCTAATACAACTAC